>NZ_JASONC010000087.1:0-280 GCF_030217065.1 Corynebacterium sp. UMB4614 | reverse complement strand
TACGCTGGTACTGCAAATACGGCATCAGTTACCGTGAGCTGCAGGAGATGCTGGCTGAACGCGGAGTGAATGTCGATCACTCCACGATTTACCGCTGGGTTCAGCGTTATGCGCCTGAAATGGAAAAACGGCTGCGCTGGTACTGGCGTAACCCTTCCGATCTTTGCCCGTGGCACATGGATGAAACCTACGTGAAGGTCAATGGCCGCTGGGCGTATCTGTACCGGGCCGTCGACAGCCGGGGCCGCACTGTCGATTTTTATCTCTCCTCCCGTCGTAA
>NZ_JASONC010000086.1:0-281 GCF_030217065.1 Corynebacterium sp. UMB4614 | reverse complement strand
GCGGTGTGAGTATCACCGCCTACCGAAAACTTCATGTAGCGTGACCCGAAACTGTCCAACAAAATGTCCGCATCCCCAAATGTGTGTCCGGATTCGTCGATTTGTTTGGGTTGATCAGGGGTAATCCGGAAAGTATATGCTCCTAGAGCATATATCCGCCCCGGGGCGGCGAAATACCGGGTGTGACAGCAGCGTGTGGTAGGAGCTGGTGTTGGCATTGATCAATGCCGAAGAACAGACCACGCTGCCACTGCGGCGGCGAGATGAAACGCAACGGTAAG
>NZ_JASONC010000085.1:0-284 GCF_030217065.1 Corynebacterium sp. UMB4614 | reverse complement strand
AACGATTTAGTAACCAGAGAAAAGAGCAAACGACCATCGACGTGGAAGGTAGTCTTAATAGGAATCTTCCTAGTCGGAATAGTTATGGTGTGGATTACAATTACTTCAATGCCATTCTTACGTGTGATTAACCCAGTTCTTAATCCATGGGTTTACATTGTGCTAGCAGTTATCGCTTTCTTTGTCCGCAGATGGTTCCGTCAAAAGTATCACGTTGTCGATCCACTGCAAATTAAACGTGAAAATGAGATTGCAGCACGTAGAAGAAATCGCAGAAGTTAAAG
>NZ_JASONC010000084.1:0-287 GCF_030217065.1 Corynebacterium sp. UMB4614 | reverse complement strand
ATTCCCCCATAGCTCAATGGCAGAGCACTCGACTGTTAATCGAGTGGTTGCTGGTTCGAATCCAGCTGGGGGAGCAACACCACAACCCAGGGTCCAAAGCCCTGGGTTTTCTTCTTTTCTACCGACCTGTGAACCTGTTCCCAGTACCGGGCTGGGGGTGGTGACAAGATTTGGTGGACGGGGTAAGCCTTAGTAAGCTTCCTCGTGAGCATTCCCCCATAGCTCAATGGCAGAGCACTCGACTGTTAATCGAGTGGTTGCTGGTTCGAATCCAGCTGGGGGAGCAA
>NZ_JASONC010000083.1:0-290 GCF_030217065.1 Corynebacterium sp. UMB4614 | reverse complement strand
TTCTTCAATATCAAAAGTTACTGCTTGTCCTTCTTCTAATGACTTAAAACCATCCGCTTGAATTGCTGAAAAATGAGCAAATACATCATTGCCATCTTCACCTGTAATAAATCCAAAACCTTTGTCTGCGTTAAACCATTTTACTGTACCGTTGTTCATATATATTTCCTCCTAGTGCATAAAAATATGCAAGTTATTGCAAAAAATGTTGAGTGGCAAAAGGAGAAGTATAGTTTTTAAATATATAACTCAAATTACTTATCAAAATTGATTACTTAATTACTATAACA
>NZ_JASONC010000082.1:0-292 GCF_030217065.1 Corynebacterium sp. UMB4614 | reverse complement strand
GCATTATATTTATCAGGCGATTGTAACGAGTCCACCAAAATTTACAGGAACAAGAAAAAGCGGGGTTTTAATTCCTTTTGAATTTACTGTAAGTATCCGACCTTTTAAGAAAAATCGTATTGGCCAATATTGGATAAGTAATCCTAATCAGTTAATCAATACAGAAAAATATCCTTCAGAACCCATTATTCAGATTTTGGGGTCTGGGGATATTTCTTTTTTTATCAATAATCAATCATATTCATTAAAAGCAATTAACGGTGACATCATTATAGATTCAGAAAAACAAGAA
>NZ_JASONC010000081.1:0-293 GCF_030217065.1 Corynebacterium sp. UMB4614 | reverse complement strand
CTGCATCAGTATCCTTCACTCCTTTATTCTCTGATTCCCCTATAAATGATTTTCTATTTCTTCGTAAAAGAATCTGGAACAGTCCTCCTCAGACGATTGTTCCAGATTTTTGCTTAAATGGCTTCTGTCGTAAAGGCTCTTGATTCTAAAACTTTTAAAATCGCATTCGCTGTGTCAAGTGAGGTAAACAATGGAATTCCATGTTCGACTGCTTCTCGACGGATTGAAAACCCATCTTGGTTGGCACTGGAACGATTTTTATCCATGGTATTGATTACCACTTGTGCATTCCC
>NZ_JASONC010000080.1:0-294 GCF_030217065.1 Corynebacterium sp. UMB4614 | reverse complement strand
TCATAGCCCAGAAAGGCAGTCAATTCAGCTTCTAACAAGTTATTAACAGCCTGTTGTAGCTCTTTGCACAATAAATCATTTATTTTGTCTGGATTGAATAGAGCTTGAGCAAAATCTTTGGTAAAATCATTCATGAAGGAGTTCTTCTTTCTGTATGTGTTTTTTTTGTTCAAACCAATCATACGAGAAAGGAACTCCTTTTTCTAATGTTTAAAGAAATAAATTTAAGGAATCATTCATCCTTACACAAACTATTTTACAGTCTCAAAAGGCTGGTTAGCACGTAAAATAGAA
>NZ_JASONC010000079.1:0-297 GCF_030217065.1 Corynebacterium sp. UMB4614 | reverse complement strand
GATATGGGATTTGTATTCCGGCTCGGGACTGTTTACTATGCCTCTTGCTTCTCGTATAGTACCGAACGGGGAAGTGCTCGCGATAGAGGGCGCTGAACAGGCGGTTTCTTCAGCAATCAAAAATGCGAAACGCAATAATATTAGCAACGTAACCGAGGTTGCGGGCGATGTGCTTCAGTCTTTACGTCATGTGAAGAAAAATTATGTGAACCTTGATCAGCCGGATTTGGTTGTTCTCGATCCGCCGCGTGCAGGGGCGGGCAAGAAAGTTGTGGAACAGATTGCTGCTTCTGGCGC
>NZ_JASONC010000078.1:0-298 GCF_030217065.1 Corynebacterium sp. UMB4614 | reverse complement strand
CAGTAACAATGTTTAGATAGGGATATGAAGAACACTAGGGGAGGCTTCCTCGGTGGCTTAGACGGTAAAGAATCTGCCTGCAATGCAGGAGACTCAGGTTCAATCCCTGGGTAAGGGAGACTACCTGGAAAAGGGAATGGCAACCCACTCCAGTATTCTTGCCCAGAGAATTTCATGGACAGAGGAGCCTGGTGGGCTTACAGACCATGGACTCACCAAGAGTCAGACACGACTGAGCAACTGATACTTTCACTGTCAGGGGGTTGGCTAATTTCAGCCGCGTTAGGCTGGACTCAAG
>NZ_JASONC010000007.1:0-105660 GCF_030217065.1 Corynebacterium sp. UMB4614 | reverse complement strand
GGGTGTGGGAGAGTAAGACGCCGCCGGCATTAAACTTTCATAGTGGTGGTGCGACGTGTTGTTGGTTGTTCCCGTTTTCTACGGGTGATGATCGACAACCCGTCGCACCACCACTTTTTTTATTTCCCTATAGCCCCCAAACCAACGGGGGCTTTTGGTGTCTCGACCCTAGATACCCGAACCGGAGTGAATTCGAAGAAGCTGGACGGCGCACAAAATGAACGAAATCGCCAAGGACCCACGCCGCTGGTTCCTCCTCGCCACCGTCGGCATGGGAGTGTTCCTCGTCTGCCTGGACAACACAGTCCTCTACACCGCCCTCCCAACCATCGTCGCGGAACTCGATGCCACCGCACCGCAAATGCTGTGGATCATCAACGCCTACCCGATCGTCATCTGTGGGCTTCTCCTGGGCACCGGCACCCTCGGCGACAAAGTCGGCCACCGGCGCCTGTTCATCATCGGCCTCAGCATCTTCGGTCTCGCGTCCGTGCTCGGCGGTTATAGCCCCAATGTCGCCACCCTTATCACCGCTCGGGGCCTGCTGGCCATCGGCGCTGCCACCATGATGCCCGCCACTCTCGCCCTCATCAGGCACACCTTCGAAGAACCAGCCGAGATGAACCTCGCGATCGGCATCTGGTCGGCCCTCGCCACCCTCGCCGCCGCGTTCGGCCCGGTGGTCGGTGGACTCCTCCTCGAATACTTCCGTTGGGGTTCCGTCTTCCTCATGAACGTCCCCATCGTCCTAGCTGCGCTCATCGCGTTGCCCTTCGTCTCCAAACGCGACGAACCCAACCCGGACCAGGCTTGGGACTTCCGTTCAGTCCTGCAGGCAATGATCCTGCTGGTCTCCTTTGTGCTCTTCATCAAGCAGCTCGCGCACCGACCCGTCGACTGGACGGTCGTCGCCATCGCCATTGCGGTGGCGCTGATCTTCGGCTTTCGGTTTACGAAGCGTCAGGGCAAATTGCAAGAGCCGCTCCTGGACTTCGGCATCTTCCGCTCCCCGCCATTCCTCTCCGGCGTCTTCGGCGCAGGACTAGCGATGTTCGCGGTCGCAGGCTTCGACTTCCTCACCACCCAGCGCCTCCAGCTGATTGACGGCTTCAGCCCACTGCACGCAGGCGTGTACGTCACCATCGTCGCTGTTGGATCCCTGATCAGTTCCCTCACTGCCGGCCGGCTGTACACCGTTCATGGCGCGAGGCCGTTCATCGCCGGGGGCATGGCAGTGGGAGCCCTTGGTGCGATCATCGTTGCCGTTGGCTCCAAGGTTAATTCCAACGCAGTGATCCTCACCGGGCTCGGGATTCTTGGGGTTGGGCTCGGTGCGTCCATGGCCGTGTCATCGATCGCGATGATTGGAGGGGCACCACCGAACCGTGCAGGTATGGCCTCCTCCATCGAGGAGGTCTCCTACGAGCTCGGTGCTCTGATGTCCGTCGCCATCCTCGGCAGTGCGATTACCCTCGTCTACTCCATCTTTTATGACGTCAACGCGCCCGCGCTCGCAGGCTCACACGGATCTGCGGGGCACGAGCCGAATGTCAGCCTCCAGGACGCCGTCCAATTCGCCGCCGGTCTTCCCGACGGTTCCGTGAAGGCAACGGTTCTCCAGCATGCGCACGACTCCTACCTCAGCGCATATACCCTGACAGCCCTCATTGTTGTCCTCGTGTTGGCCGCAGGCGCGCTGTACACCAACCGGTTGCTGCGCCACCGCGAGCCCGGCGAATCGGAAATTGTCTAAAACAGCGCCGCCAAGCTGTGCTGATGCCGTTAGCCGACCACGGGGGTCCTTGTCCCGAGACGTCCCGGGACGGCCTGAGACAGCGACCGCCTAGATCGTCGAGAACTCGCGTAGCTCACCCGTCAATGGATCCTCGAAACGCAAACGCTGAGCCGTGAGCTCCATTGGGCGGCCGAAATCCTCCTCGCCAGCAAATGGTGGGCTCGGCAGCGGCGCGCTCGGGTCGTGCAGCGCCGCATCCGAAAGCTCCTCGTAGAGAGGGTCGTTGAGGATCGGCAGCCCTAGGGTTCTCAGGGCGACGCGCAGCTGGTGAGTCTTGCCCGTCTCCGGCACCAGTTCCCAGACCAGCACCTCCCGCTCCCGAGGGGTGGGGTCCGTGGCGGTTGCGAGCATGCGGCGCTCAGCTCGCAACCCCACCACCTTGGTGAGCGCATTCGGTGGTGTGGGAAACATATCGTGACCAGGGGAGGCGTCCGCCGAGCCGGACTCTTGAGCGGCGCAAACCTCGATCACCGCAGCCTCTGTTTCGACAAGATAAGTGGCCAGCCGGCCCCGTTCCTTCACCATGTGGTGGCGCAGGAGCCACGGCTGTTCCGGCGTCGGCGCGGGCCACTCCCGCCATCCCCGGAATCGTGGGAGAGGAGAGAAGGGCGCCTGATCAGCCGGCAGAGTCACGGCCTCGTAGGTTTTCTCCGGAACCCGCTCGTCGAAGAGGCGCTGGTACGGGCCCCGAACCTCGGGCCGCACCGTGAACATCAATACGCCACGGGTCAGCCGGTCCAGCCGGTGGGCCGGGCTCAGCTCGGGGATTCCGAATTGTCGGCGTGCTCGGACCAGGGCGGTCTCCACGATGTGCTGACCCCGCGGCAAAGTGGCCATGAAAGGCGGCTTATCAACCACCAGCAGGTTGGCGTCCTGAAAAAGGAGGCGCAATTGACCAGGGACCGGGCGCTCGGGGGCGGGTCGGCGGTAGAAGTTGATGTAGCGACCGGGGCGGATGACGTCGCTGGGGGAGAGGGGGCGACCGGCGTCGTCGACGACCTCCCCGGCGGCAAAGCGTTCCAGCAGGGCGGCCTCGTCGTCCTCGGGGTGGCGGTGGCGCTGGGCAGAGATGAGCTCGCGGAGGAAGTCGAGGGCCGTGGTGGGCTCCGCCGTATGCGGCAAGGCCACCCGGGAGGGATTGAGGCCATCCTTAATTGCGAGGGGAACCATTAGGGTGCTAAAACTTTCTTCATGGATCTCAACGTGATTATGAACTCGCTCGCCAGCTTCTTCGCTACCGACTTCGGCCGTGTGGTCAAGGGCTTCCTCCAGGTGCTTTGGGAGCTGATCTCTCCATCCAACGCACCGGGCGCCCACGACGTCCCGCTGCCGGAGCCTAAGAAGCCTTAATTCACCACAAGACCCCTCCAAAAAAGGGGTCTTTTTCGTCTGATTCCTCCGGTTATTGGAAATCAATTCATTGCGGTAGCGAGCGCAATGAAAAGCCAGGATAATGGGGGTAGGACAAAAGTTCTATTGGGAAGGACACAGTCGCGATGAGCGATCAGCCACAGAATACCAACTCCGGACGCGAGATTATCGTCGCAGTGGACGGCTCCGAGGCCAGCAACACCGCTGTTCTCTGGGCAGCCAACGCCGCGCTGAAGCGCAACCAGCCGCTGAAGCTCGTCTCTGCGTACACCATGCCGCAGTTCATGTACGCCGACGGCATGGTTCCGCCGCAGGAGCTTTACGACGACCTCGAGGGTGAGGCTAACGATCGCATTGAGACCGCCCACGAGCTGGTTCGCAACTTCAACGCGGATATTAAGGTCTCCCACGCGGTGAAGGAGGGCTCCCCAGTGGACATCCTCCTGAACTTCTCCCGCGACGCCGAGATGATCGTCATGGGCTCCCGCGGCCTGGGTGGGCTTTCTGGCCTGGTGATGGGCTCCGTCTCCTCCGCGGTCGTCTCCCACGCCGACTGCCCGGTCGTGGTCGTGCGCAAGGATAGCGACGTCAGCGAGGAGTCCAAGTACGGCCCGGTCGTCGTCGGTGTCGACGGCTCCGAGGTGTCCCGCCAGGCGATGGAGCAGGCCTTCCGCGAGGCATCTGCCCGCGGCGCTAGCCTCACCGCCGTGCACGCCTGGAATGACTCCCAGTTCTACGCCTCCTACGCCGGCCTCAACGCCGGCGAGCAGGAGAAGGCCGAGCACATCGCTCTGCTGAAGCAGGAGATCGCTCCGTTCGCGGAGCGTTACCCGGACGTGAAGGTCACCGAGATCATTGCTCGTGATCGTCCGGTCGGCGCCCTGCAGGACGAGGCTGAGGGCGCGCAGCTGCTCGTCCTGGGTTCCCACGGTCGTGGTGGCTTCCGCGGCATGCTGCTGGGCTCCACCTCCCGCGCACTGCTGCAGTACGCGCCGTGCCCGATGATGGTCGTGCGTCCACGCAACAAGTAGGATGCTTGACTGAGTTCTTTTCCCCTGGCCTGACTACCCATGGCCGGGGGAGAACTTTATTGACTGAAAAGAAGAGGAAGTGACCGAGGGATGGGGCCCGCCAAAAAGGCCACGGCGAAGAAAGCTGCGGTGAAGAAAACCACCGCCAAGAAGGCCACGAAGAAGGCCACCTCCAGGCGGCGTAACCGCCCGGGACCTCGGCAGCGCCTGCTGGCCAGCGCCACGAACCTCTTCACCACCGAAGGCATCCGCGTGATCGGAATCGACCGCATCCTCCGGGACGCGGACGTCGCCAAGGCCAGCCTCTACTCCCTCTTCGGCTCCAAGGACAACCTCGTGGTCGCCTACCTCGAGGCGCTCGACCAGAAGTGGCGCGAGGACTGGGAGGAGCTCGCCAAGGATCGCGAGAAGCCGGAAGAGCGCATCATCGCCTTCTTCGACCTGTGCATCAAGACCGAGCCGGAGAATAACTACCGCGGCTCTCACTTCCAGAACGCCGCCAGCGAATACCCGCGCCCGGAGGTGGAATCCGAGGTGCGCATCCGTCAGGCCGCAATGGCTCACCGCACCTGGGTCCGCGAGACCATGGCCGACCTACTCACCGAACGCTTCGGCTACACCTCCCGCTCGCTGGCAGACCAGCTGATGATCTTCCTCGACGGTGGCCTCGTGGGCTCGAAGATGAGCCGTCACGTCGGCCCGCTGGAGACCGCCCGGGACATGGCCAAACAGCTGCTGCTCACCGTCCCGATGAGCTACCACATCTAGTCTGGCTAGGAGCCTGAGCCCGCCCGTGCGGTTGCGTCGACTCTAACTCTCCGCAGCGCGGGGGATTGGGCGCTCGCTGTGGCTAGCGGCGGTGCCGGCCGGTCCGCCGCTTCTGTCTCTTAGCGACTCTCTTCTCTTCTTTCTTCTCCATGCGGCGTTGTCGCTGCAGCTCATTGTGGGCGTGGAACTCCTCCGTATACGGGTGGGTCTTATCGCTCCACATGTGAATGCCCTGCGTGATCGTCAGGGTGCACAGGTTATTCGTCAGCCAATACACGAAGACCATCACCGGCAGCGGTCCGAGCAGCCCAAACAGGATCGGCATGAAGAAGACGATCGGCAGCATCACCTTCAGCAGACCCAGAGCGAAATAGCTGAAACCCTGGTCCGGGTCCATCGTCGCCTTCGTCCGCCGGATCGAGAAGAACAGGTTCGTCGCCGTGAAGGTGCTGGCCAGCAACACCATCGGCAATGCCACCCGAAACACGCTCGCTTGGTCTGTGCCCAGGTTTGCCAGGGACTGCGCCGGCATCTGGACGTAGGTGATCAGGGGAACGCCGAAGATGCGGGCATGCATGAAGGTGTAGACGTCCTGGTCGGAAAGAGGCCCGAAACCCTGCAAATTATCCGGATCCACCACGCCGTTCGGACGCGCCACCCGCAGCAGCATGCGGTACAGGCCGACGAACACGGGGATCTGGATCAGCGCCGGCAGGCAGCCGTCCCGCATCCGGTAGCCACCCTCGAGCTGCATCTTCTTACGCCGCTGGTTGAGCTCTTTTCGCGACTCCGCGTCCGTACGCCCGACATACTCCTGGCTCAGCTGGTACAACTGCGGCCGTAGATTGGAGAGGTTACGGGAGGACCGGATCTGGCGCAGCGTGAGCGGCGCGAGCAGGCTGCGCACCGTCAGCACGAGGAAAATCACCGCGACGATCCAGGCGACGCTGGGGGCAATGCCGAAGACCTTGGTGAAAAGCACGTGCCAGAGCTTGAGCACCAGCGCAACCGGGTATTCGACGATAATCATGAAAAGAACCTTAGCGTGTAACGTAATGCGCATGAGCGACGGTAAGCACCGCCGGAAGCTGGACCCGATCAGCGTCCTTGGCGAAATCTTCGTAACCTTCGGGGTGATCGCCCTGCTCTTCGCATTCTACGAGGTGTACTGGACTGATATCTCCTCGGGACGCGAGCAGGCCATCGTGGCAGGAGACCTCGATAGCCAGTGGGATTCCCGAAACCCGCGACCACTCACGGAGCTCACCGAAGGCGCGGCTTTTGCGCGACTGCACATCCCCGCCTTCGGCAGCGACTTTAACTTCGCGGTGGTCAAGGGCACGAACGATGGTGACCTGACGAAGGGGCCGGGCCACTACCTCGATAGCCAGGGGCCCGGTGAGCGGGGCAACTTCGCGATGGCCGGCCACCGCGTCGGCCGCGGTTCCCCGTTCAACGACCTGGGCCTGCTGAAGACCTGCGACGCCGTCGTCGTCGAGACCGCCGGATCGTGGAACATCTATCGGGTGCTGCCGATCGACGTCCCCGCCGATCAGCGCAAGGCCGCAGCGGCGAAGTGCCTGCCCGAGAAGGTTGCGGAACAGATGTCCAGCGGGCCGTATGCGGGCGTCCAGGGGCGCCACATCACCCTGCCCAGCGACATCAACGTTATCAACCCGATCCCCGGAGCCCCCGGGGTGGAGGTTGGGCCTGAGGACGCAGCCCTGCTGACGATGACCACCTGCCACCCGCAGTTCTCTGATGCGGAGCGCATGATCGTCCACGCTGTTCTCGAGAAGAAGGAACCCAAGTCCCCCGGCTTCGTGCCGGCAGAGCTCACGGAGGTCTAGACCATGTACGCCGCACTCTGGAGAATGCTGCCTGGCCCGTGGTGGGTGAAGCTAATCATCACGATCGTGGTGCTGGTCGCTATCTTCCTCCTGCTGATGGAGGTAGTTTTCCCGTATATCGGCCCGATGATGCCGTGGACGAGCGTGGCCGTGGACTAAGCCGGCCACTGGCCGAAAAGCGCATGGCCGCCCGCGGGCCCAGCCGGGGCCGGGGTTCGAGGATGGTGGGCGCGCCGGCTTAGAGCTTGAGGTTCTTGATCGTCTCCGTGGCGATCTGCTCCGCCTTGAGGGACTGTTCCTGGGCGGTGAAGACGACGACCGCGGTCTGGTCCTTCCACACAGCGTAGACGGCCCCCTCGCCGTCCTTGCCACCGCTGCGGCCACCGCTCCAGCCCTCGGGCTTCAGCGCTTTCAGGGTGGAGTCCACGGGGGCGGCGTGGTCCACGACGGCGACGGCATCCTTGTTGCTGGTCATGTGGCGCACCATCACCTGCGCCTGGGGGACGTCCTCGTAGGACCAGAAGACGCACGCTGGCGGATCGAAGCGCCCGTCGAGGCCCGTGGCGGTCCACCGCTGGCCCGTGGTTGTCTGCAGCCACTCCCCGTCGAGATACGGGCAGCGGGTTTCGGAGTCCGACTGGCCCACCGGTGCAGGCAGCGTATCGACCGGCAGCTCGGTGCCTTTCACACCCGGGACCGGTTCGCCGGGCAGGAGACCGTCCTTCGACTGCTGGGCTTCCGTGTTCTGCTCTGGCTTATCGTCGCCAATTACAGAACAGCCCGCCATCGCGAGGGAGCCGATGAGCACAATAGCTGCGCTGGCTCGCGCGACGGGGCGGGCAGGAGAAATGCGAAAGGTAGAAAGCGCCATGGTCGAAATACTAGTGCGCGCAGCGAGTTTTCACGAAGTGTGTTTTAGGAGTGTGCTGCGTCGTACTTATCGACAATATCCTGCGGAATGCGGCCTCGGTCGGAAACCTGAAGGCCATTAGCCTGTGCCCATTCGCGGATAGCGCGGCTGCGCTCTGGGCTATTGGTGCTCTGTGGCGCGCGGCGGGCGCTGGTGCGCTGAACGCGGCGAGCGACTGCGATATAGGGGGCGAGAGCTTCCTCGAACTTCTCCCGGTTAGCGGTCGAAACGTCCATAGAGTAGGTCACGCCATCGACGGCGAACTCCACGACGTTAACGTCCTCCGCGGCGAGCGGCGCGTTGTCGATATCGTCGAAATACTGGGTGATTTCTTTGCGTGCCATTGTGTGCAGCAACTCCTGAATCGATGATTTAGGGATTTGAGAGAAATGCTACCCAATATTCGATTAGAAAGAAATGGCCATAAAAGAATGCCAGAAGATATCGGCTAGAAAGTAGCCAAGATCACTTGATTATTAACCGCGCTTGGTGGCGATCTGTGCCTCGACGAGATCGAGCTCTTTAGATACAGATTCCAAAATCCGCTGACGCTGATCTTCACCCATCGATCCAGCATTATCGATCGCCTCAATCAGAACATCCATGCGATCATTGACGTCCTTAGCGAAGCCGGAAGGCACGCCCTTGTCCACGGACTTCTGGATCTGCTTAATGCGGGCACGCTGTGGGGCGCCGTCCGCCGGGAAGGAGCGCAGCGCAGACGCAGCAGCACCGCGATCCTGCGTGGTGACGGTGCCCTTGCTCTGCAGCTGGGTTAGCGCGCGATACACCAGCGGAACCACCACCGGGGCGGCGACCCGCGAGGCGCCAATGAAACGCAGCACGTTGCGGGAGTTGAATCGGCCAGCCTTGAGCTGCTCGATGGAGGCCTTTGCCATCTGCTCTTCGTGCTTGCGGCGGTTCTTCAGCTCCTTAGCGTCGAGCTTGCGGACCTGCTTGGCGGTCTTGCGGAGGTACTTCTCCTTAGCCTTCTCCAGCTTCGCAGCCTCCTTGGCATCCACCTTGGCCCGAGTCTTTGCAGCCTTAAACGCAGCCTTGCGTTCGATACGGCGCTTCCGCAGATTCTTGAATAGACCCATGATTCTCCTCATTAATGCGATTAGTCGCGGTACACACACGCCAAGCCTTCGGCAGGCTTGGAAAAAATGGCTAACTCCCCACCACTTTAGCGAACGCGGGGTGGCCCGCGGGGCAATACCGGGGTGGGGCGGCTGCTGCCGGATACTGGGGGCTTTCCACGCTTCGGCCGCCGGGGTGCTCCCCGGCTAAGCTAGGGCACTTGTGAGTTACTTCGTGTCCAATCAGGCGGGGCTCAGCCCCTCCGACGTGGTTGGTTGCCGCCACCGTGCGCTGCTGCGCCGGGCGTTGGGCGGCCAGACCGCCCGCCTGTACTTGGATAGCGATTGGGAGCACCTTGCCGAGCGCGTCGCGAGTCGGATTTCAGCGTGGCGCCGGCGCTCCTTCGTCTTTGCCCAGCTACCCACCGCGCCACGGATCGGCGATAAGCTTCGCCCCACCCGCAGCGAGATCGCCGACGGGGAGAACGCGGTCGAGGAGACCCTGGAGGCGCTAGCGCGCGGGGATCGTTTGATCCTCAACCCCGTCCTCGAACACGATGGGCTCGAAGCCCGGGTGGACCTGCTCGTGCGCATGGATCCCGGGGTGGCGCTCGAGACCGCGGCCTACGCGCCAGTCATCATCACCGGACATAACGCGACCCGCCCTGCGAAGAACCGCCACCGCGCGGATTGCCGCGTCGTCTCCGTCGATGCACTCGGGTTGGGGAAGCCCGCCGCAACGACGCTGCGCCACCGCACCGTGGCCAGCGATGCCCAGCGCCTAGGGATGGCGAATATGATCCTGCTGAGCTGGGGTTTCGCCAGCTCCGACGTGGGCATCATCGGCCGCAGTTCGGGCGCGGAGCCCGATGGTTCCCGCTGCTACTTCTTCGACGCCCAGCGCCTGTACCCCGGGTTATTCGCGGCTTTCTCCGAGCCCATCCCAACAGCGCCCTCCCGGGTCAAGGAGTGCCAGACCTGCGAGTTCCATAATCACTGCCGTGCTCAGTTGCTCCAGACGCAGGACATTTCGCTGCTGCTGCCGGGGGACCGCAACCGGCCGTGGCGGGATAAGGGCATCAACACGCTGCCTGCGCTCGCGGCTGCCGGGGCGGGGGAGGCCAGCGCTCTGGCTGCGGCCTGGATGCGAGCTGAGGTGGCCATCCGACGGCCGGTGCAGCAGTGGTACCGCGGGCCGCTGGTCCTCCCACAGGACCAGGATCCAGTGGAGATCGACGTGGACATGGAGGCCCACCCGAGCCGTGGAACCTTCCTCTGGGGCACCTTCGACGGCCACCAATACGTGGCCTTCTCCGATTTCAGCCGGACGGGGGATGAGGGCCGCCACGTCGCAGAGATGTGGGACTGGCTCATGTGGCGCCGGGAACGCGCACACGCCGAGGGCCGGGGATTCCTGATGTGGGTCTACGCCAAACAGGGCGAGCTCTACTGGCTGCGCCACTACGCCCGGCTCTACGGTGGCCAGGAGTACGGTAGCCCCAGCGCCGACGGCGGGCAGCGCCAGGTACGGATGCCGACCCTGGCAGAGGTCAACGAATTCATCCAGTCCCCGGAGTTCGGGGACGTCTTCGAGTACGTCTCCCGCGGGCTGCTGGGGACCGGTTCGCTGGGGCTGAAGACGATCGCCCCACTGGCGGGTTTCCACTTTAGCCAGGAGGGCGTGGACGGGAAGGCGGCGGTGGACCTCTTCGAGGTGGCCGTCGCTACCGGCGGGCGCACCGCCGACATCTCCCGGCGGACCCTGGAGCGCTATAACGCGGACGACTGCGTGGCCACCCGCACCGTGCGCGGCTGGTTGCGCCGTGGCGCGCCGGGCATCAGCCTGGTGGAATAGGCAGTAAACAAGCCCCATGAGCACGAGGAGCACGCTGAAGTGGATCTTTTCGAAAGAATGAAGGCCCTCAACACGGCCGGCGCGTACCGGGCGCCGCGGGTCACCGCGGAGACGGCGCTGGCAGGCGGAAGGCACCCGGTGCTACCGGATCCGAAGCCACACGTGGTGCTCGGCACGCCGCTCACCGGTCCCTGGCGGGAGGGGCAGGCGGAGATCGTGGTCGGTATGGGCTGCTACTGGGGAGCCGAGCGCCTGTTCTGGGCTACGGAGGGTGTGGAATCCACCGCCGTGGGCTTCGCCGGCGGATATACCTCGAATCCGACCTACCGCGAAACCTGCACCGGGCGTACTGGCCACACCGAGGCCGTGCGCATCGTCTACGACCCGCAGCGGGTGAGTGCCGCCGAGCTGCTGCGGATCATGTTCGAAAACCACGACCCCACCCAGGGCGACCGGCAGGGCAATGACGTCGGCTCGCAGTACCGCAGTGCGGTGTATGCCCTGGATGCGGAGCAGCTCGCCCAGGCGGAGCAGGCTATCGAGGCGTGGCAGCTGGCCTTCACCGAGCGCGGTTTT
This sequence comes from Corynebacterium sp. UMB4614, assembly GCF_030217065.1. Taxonomy (NCBI): domain Bacteria; kingdom Bacillati; phylum Actinomycetota; class Actinomycetes; order Mycobacteriales; family Corynebacteriaceae; genus Corynebacterium; species Corynebacterium sp. UMB4614. The sequence continues at coordinate 94,425 of NZ_JASONC010000007.1, read as the reverse complement.
GGCCCCATCACCACGGAGGTCGCGCTGCTAGCGGATACCCCGGCTGGTGAGTTCTACCTCGCGGAGGATGAGCACCAGCAGTACCTGGCGAAGAACCCGGACGGCTACTGCAACCACGGGCCGAACGGCGTGAGCTGCCAGACGGGTGTGCTCGGCTAAGCGTTCCGGCCGCCGGGCCCAGCCCCGGCACGTAGCAAGTCCGTTGGCGAAAGCGCAGCTGGTGGCGGAACCACCAGCGCAAAGAAAAAACCGGGCGGGCCACGGTCTCCCGTGACCCACCCGGTCAAAGCCCGCAGGCTTTAAGGGCTAAGTCTGTGAGTCAGACTTAGTTCTTCGCTGCAGCGAAACGCTCGGCGACGTCCTCCCAGTTGAAGACGTTCCAGACTGCCTTCACGTAGTCAGCCTTGACGTTCTTGTACTGCAGGTAGAAGGCGTGCTCCCACATGTCCAGCATCAGCAGCGGGGTCAGGTTGATGGAGGTCTGGCCCTGCTGGTCGGTCAGCTGCTGGATGACCAGCTGCTCGCTGATGTGGTCGTAACCCAGGACAGCCCAGCCGGAGCCCTGCAGGCCCAGCGCTGCGGAGGAGAACTGGTCCTTGAACTTCTCGAAGGAGCCGAAGTCGCGGTTGATAGCCTCAGCCAGCTCGCCGGTCGGCTCGCCGCCACCGTTCGGGGAGAGGTTCTTCCAGAAGATGGAGTGGTTGGTGTGGCCACCAAGGTTGAACGCAAGGTTCTTGGACAGTGCGCGGATCTGATCCGGGTTGGTGCCCTCCTCGCGTGCCTTCTCCATAGCCTCAAGAGCAGCGTTAGCACCCTGCACGTAGGTGTTGTGGTGCTTGGAGTGGTGCAGCTCCATGATCTCGGCCGAGATGTGTGGCTCCAGTGCGTCGTATGCGTATGGGAGCTCAGGCAGCGTGTACTTAGCCATTGTTCAATCAGTCCTTCCGAATTCTTTTGAAAAGGTTCTAATTATTACGAACGGCCGAACCAGTACTTTTATTCCCGCCTGGCCGTTAGTAACCAATTGTGGCGAAAAACCCGGGGCCTCGCAAGGGTGAGACGTCATTAAAGAAAAGAGGCAAACAGCGGCGCCACGGGAAGGGCTCTAGGAAAGGCCGAGGAATTCCTTGATGGCCGGCATCTCGCGTCGTGCCTGCTCAAGGCCTTCTTGGTAGGCCAGGGAAAGCTTCACCGGATTGCGATCCTGATTGCTGATATTCATGATTTCAGGGATAAAAAGATACGCCTTACCCTGCTTCTCCAGCTCGAAAAGGTAATCCCGAGTCTCGTTATAACGCACGTGACGGTCGGCGATGGAGTCCAGCAGCGCCGGGTACTGCCCGTGCGTGCGACGCAGCAGCCACAGCGCGCGCCCCGCCGCGGACTTCCGGTACATCCGGGTGCGGGTCATGATCACGAGGAAGCGGTCGTAACCGTCCTGCATCGCGGCGTCGATGGGGATGCCACCGGTGGGGCCGAACGCACCGTCGAACCACGGCTGCCCGTCGACCTCGGTGGCTGGCATGAAGACCGGGAGGGAAGAAGACGCGCGGGCTCGGAGCAGGAAGTCCTCCGGGCTGTGAATCGACTCCCGGCCCCAGTGCTTCGTTTCGCCCGTCAGCGCGTTGAAGCCGGAGATGCGGTACTGCACCGGTGAGCTATCGAAGATCTCCCAGTCCATGCCCATCGGCTGGCCCGGCATGCCGGCCTCGCCGTAGATATAGCCCGCGTTGAAGAAGCCATCCCCGCGCAGCCAGGCCCGCCAACCGCCGAAATTCGGGTCGGAGGGGAAGGTGGTGAAGGTCTTGCGCATCCGGTCGGTGGTGCGGGAGACGTAATTAGCCACGTGAGAGGTCGCCGCGGAATTGCCCGTGACGTGGGCGAAGTTCACATTCGATTCCAGCAAGGCCTCCACGAGCGCGGCGGAAAAGACCACGCGCATGGCTCCGCCTTCGAACACCAGCGAGGTGTCCGTGACATTCGGGGTAGGGGCTGCTTCGTGCACGTACCCAAGATTACCCGGCGGCTTCGTGGGGTCGAGAGCGCGGGTGCGGTGCGCGCGGTGGGAGGTCGAGGGGACGACGCGGTTTCAGCGTGGGGCAGGGCGCGGAACACGCGTGGAGCAAGCGCGGAACAATCGCGAGACAAAACGCGGCGCACAATCCGGTAGAAAAGGAGGCGTGCAGCACGAGGTGAAAATCATTGCCCACCGTGGTGCGTCCAAGCACCGCCCGGAACACACGATCGGCGCTTACGAGCTCGCGGCCGCCCAGGGCGCGGATGGATACGAGTGCGATATTCGGCTCACCCGCGACGGCCACGCGGTCTGCATTCATGACCGCACCGTGGACCGCGTCTCTGACGGGACGGGGGCGGTGTCCCGCATGACGTTGGCGGAACTCAAGGCCCTTAATTTTGGGACGTCAACCCGGCCGGCCGGTGTGCTGGAGCTGCGAGAGTTGCTGGAATTTCTGCAGGATATGCGGCACAGCGCGGAGGCTGGCCAACCCGAACTATTCATCGAGACCAAGCACCCGCATGTCCGGAGCCTGCAGGTGGAGGCGGAGATGCACCGCCAGTTGGCGGCTGCGGGGCTGGCTGGTGGGGAGGGGATCTACCTGATCAGCTTCGACAGCTGGTCGCTGTGGCGCTCCCGGCAGATCAACCCGCAGGTAGAGCGCATCCAGCTGCGCCGGAAGTACCACCCGCCCGCGCGGCCGCTGCTGCGGGGATCGGGGATCGCGAGGCACGCGGGGTGGTCGATCGAGCAGGCGATGGCGAGCCTTCGGGGCGAGGGGGGTAGTGCTCCGGCGGATTACATCTGGACGGTCGACCAGGCGGAGCAGCTGCGGTGGATCGCCCAGCGAGGGGCCCGATGGGTGGCGACAAACTACCCCGGGGAGGCTGCGGGCTGGCTGCAAAACTCGGCCGGCGGAGGCGCGGGTCAGCCCTAGTTTTGCGGTGGGGTAGGGGCTTGTCCGCAGGGCAGGTTAGAATCAGCAGCGTGGCTAAGAAAAATAAGAAGAATCAAGACCTGCCCGAGGGCATGAGCCGCCGCCAGGCGAAGCTCGCTGCCCGTGCCGCGGAGCGCGCGAAGCTGCAGCGGGACGCCCGTCCGTACGCGGGCTTCACGATGGAGTCCGACCTCATCGCGCTGCAGGAGTTCGTACCTTCCGCCCGCGTGAAGATCGAGGTCGAGGGGATCGACTTCCCGGTGTCTCTCGTGACCGTCCTGCCGGGCGCGGTGGCGGCGATGCGCCGTGCTGCCGAAGACGGTGGCGAGGGCTTCGTCGCGCTGCAGACGCAGCGCCCGGGCGATAACCCGAACCGTGACCTCGCGTACGCGCTGAACTGGATGAAGACCGCCGAGCCGGGCGCGGCACTCGAGGTCGGCGTGGCCGATGGCAACGAGCCGGAGCTGACCGACCTGCTGGACCCGAAGGCCGACGAGGAGATCGTCGTCGAGCAGGACTTCAACTGGTGGCTGACCGAGGAGCACCAGGACAACCCGCAGGTCGCGGCGACGCTGCGCCGCGCCAACGATTCCGTCCTTCCTTCTGAGAAGGTGCGCGCGGACATCAAGGGCGCTGCCTGGTGGATTGATCCGGGCGAGCGCGCCCACATCCGTTGGGTTCGCCCGGAGGATGAGAACGAGCTGCTCAATGCGCTGGCTCGCGTCCACGCTGCTGGCGAGCTGAACCTCGGCGAGGGCTCCAAGTTCGCGGGCGTGTTCCGCACCCACGGCGTGATGGTTCCGGTGTGGGACCTCGATAACTCCTGGGAGCCGCAGGTCTGGCAGAAGGGCCTGGAGGCGCTCGATAAGAAGATCGCCGAGGCTCTGGCTAATGACTCGGGCCGCTTCACCCCGGAGGAGCAGAAGGCGAAGCAGACGATCGTGTCCCGCGAGGTCACGATTCGCTAAGCCCCTGCTGGGGCTGGGGTCGGGGAGTCCGCTGACGGGGCTCCCCGGCCCCGCTTTTTACCCATGCTGGCCCTCGCGGTGGATGCGCACCGCGGGTGCGGCGCGCTGCGGGCGCGGGGACTTAGCCTGGCTTAGCGCAGGCTGCTGAACAGCTGCTCGGCGGCGGCCTGGTCCCAGAGTAGGACGCTGCCCGCGTAGTTATCCGCGCTGCCCGAGGTCGGAACGACCTCCTGCTTCGCGCCGCGCATCTTCACCCCGAGGCGGGCGAGGTGCCACATGTGATCGCTCTTGTCCACGGTGAGGGATGAGGCGACGCCGCTGACCGTGGGGAAGAGGCGGAAGGGGTTGAAGAGCGTGCCGGGGGAGAGCATCTTCTTGCTCAGCGCGGAGAGCAGCTGACGCTGGCGGCCCGCGCGGTCCAGGTCGCCGCCCGCCGAGGCGTAGCGGGACCGCACATAGCCCAGGGCATTCGGCCCATCCAGCTCCTGGCAGCCGGCGGGCAGGTTGATGCCCGCCATCGGGTCATCGAGAGGCTCCTCGAGGCACATCTCGACCCCGCCCACGCCGTCCACGGCGTTGGCGAAGCCAGCGAAGCCGACCTCCGCGTAGTGGTCGATCCGCAGCCCCGTGGCCTCCTCGACCGTGCGCTGCAGGAGCGCGGGGCCGCCGAGGGCGAAGGCGGCATTGATCTTATTTTCCCCGTAGCCGGGGATGTTGACGAAGCTATCGCGCGGCAGGCTGATCATCGTGGCCTTCCCCACGAGCGGCAGGTGCACCAGGATGATCGAGTCCGTGCGGCCCTCCGATTCATCGAGCATGCCCGCGGAGAGCCGGTCGGCGGTCTCCTGGTCCAGTCCGGCGCGGGAGTCTGAGCCGACGAGCAGCCAGTTGGTGCCCGCGGTTCCGCCCACGCGGCCCTCGTAGTTTTGGAGCGCTTCTGTGCGCTGCAGCTGGGAATCTGCCCACAGCAGCGTGCCGCCGCCAATCACCAGGAAGAGCGCGAGCAGGAGCAGCAGGGCCCGGCGGATGCCGAGGCGGCGCCGTGGTCGGCGGGGGCTGCCCGCGCGACGGGGGCGACCGCGGCCCGGGTCCATGCGTTGCGGTTGGCGGCCGGGGCCACCCCAGTCTGCGCCCCGGCCCGCCCCGCCCGCGGGCTGCGGGTACTGGCGGTAACCCTCGGGTCGGGCTGTGGCCGGGCGTGGGGGCTGCTGATATGCACCACGCGGCTGTGCCTCTGGGCGCGCCGGACGGTACGCGCCTTGCTGGGGAGCTGCGGCCGGGCGCGGGGCGTAGCCCTCCCGGCGATGGCCTGGCTGCGGCGTTTCAGCCGATGGGGCCTGTCGATAGCGCGGTGGCTCGGGACGCTGGGTTCTCTCTGGACGATGGAGCCCCTCTGCGCGCTCGCTCCTCTCTGGGCGCTGGAGCCTTTCGTGGCGCCCGCGTTCGGGTCCCGGCGCCGGGGACGGGCGCTGGCCGGCGGCGTCCGGAATATTCGAGCGGACATAGCGCGGCGGGGCAGGTGTCGGCCCTGGTCCGGGAGTGCTGGACGTCGCGTTCGACGCGGGACCAGGCGCGGGGCGACGACGCACCGGGCGGCCGAAACGGTCGGTCAGGATCCTGCCATCCCGGTCGCGGGCGTATTCATCGCGTGAGTTCATGGGGACATCTTAGCGGGAGCGGTGCCACGCGGTCACGCGCACCGTCAGTAACACTGGTAACTACAGCCCCAGCCATTCCAGGTTGAGGTGGCCGTCGGCGAGGGCATAGCCCGCGAAGGCCACCGTGTCGATGAGCCCGTGGGCGACAACCAGCGGCCAGATCCGGCCAGATCCGGGCAGTGCGGCGAGTTACGCCGCAGTCTCCGACACCAGCTGCGCGAAGCGCTGCACGTAGCCTGCCACGAAATCACGGGTGGCTTCGTTATTGAAGCTTCCGTCTTCGTTGAGCAGGGTGGGGGACTGGCCAAGGAAGACTTCCGGTTGCCCCGGGGTCGGCATGTCGAAATAGGAGAGCGCGAGGCGTAAGTTCTTCTGAGAGCTATAGCCACCCATGCGTCCCACGGAGTGGCTGATGATGCCGGCAGGCTTGTTCTTCCATGCGACGTCCCCATTTGGCTTGGAGCCGATGTCTACCGCATTCTTCAGACAGGCGGGGATGGTGCGGTTGTTCTCCGGGGTGACGAAGAGGATGCCGTCGGAGTTCTTGATGATTTCTCGGAACTCGCGGTATGCCTCGGGAACGGGCAGGTCGGTGACGGCGGGGTCGTCGTAGTCGAAGTTATAGAGTGGCAGGTGGCCGATTTCTACGATCTTGACGTCCCAGCTTTTGGGGAAGAAGGTGATGGCTTGCTTCGCGATTTTTCGAGCGAAGGAGCCTGCGCGCAAGCTCCCGACCAGGACACTGACGGTGTGCTGAGAGGACATTTGTGTCTCCCTTTCTGTTCTTGGGGTGTTCTTCTTTTTCTTGGGGGCGTCGGGGGCGGGGCGCGTTCTCCGCTTGGGTGGCGGATGCCGCGCCTAGAACTGCCAGTCGGCATCCTCGGTCTCCTCGGCGATACCGATGATGTAGGAGGATCCGGAACCGGAGAAGAAATCGTGATTCTCATCCGCGCCCGGGGTTAGCGCCGAGAGGATTTCAGGGCTGACGTTCGTTTCCGAGCCGGGATAGATTGGGGCATAGCCCAGGTTCATCAGCGCTTTATTTGCGTTGTATTTCACGAAGCGTTCTACATCCGCCATGAGGCCGAAGGGTTCGTAGAGCTCCGTGGAGTACTCCAACTCCAGCTGGTAGAGCTCCTCAAGGAGCTCGTGCGTGAAATCGGAGAGTTCCGCCGCCCGCTCCGGGTGGCGTTCGATGCCGCGCTGGAATTTATAGCCGGAGTAGTAGCCGTGGACGGCCTTGTCTCGCAGGATGAGGCGGATCATATCCGCGGTATTGCTCAGCACCCCGCGGGTGGAGAAGTGCAGCGGCAGGTAAAAGCCGGCGTAGAGCAGCACGGAGGACAGCAGCGTGGCCGAGACTTTCCGCTTCAGCGGATCCTCGCCGAAGTAGTGCACCAGCACCTTGCGGCAGCGGGTCTGCAGAACCTCGTTCTTGACCGCCCAGTCGTAGGCGTCGTTAATTGCGGGCGTGCTGGACAGGGTGGAGAAAACGCTGGAGTAGGAGCGGGCGTGGACTGCCTGCATGAAGGCGATATTGGTGTAGACGGCCTCCTCGTGTTCGGTGAGGGCATCCTGAATCTGGCTGATTTCGCCGACCGTGGCCTGCATGGTGTCCAGTAGGGTCAATCCGGTGAAGACCCGCATAGTGAGGGTTCGTTCCAGGTCAGAGAGTCTGTTCCAATCCGGCAGATCATTGGAGAGGGGTACCTTTTCAGGCAGCCAAAAGTTCGCGGTGAGTCGGAGCCAGACTTCGAGGTCTTTTTCGTCCTGCACTCGGTTCCAGTTGATGGGGCGGATAGGGGTGTGCAGGTCGGTTTTACTCTTGGGCGGGGTGATTGAGCTTTCTAGGATTTTCTTCATTGAACTCCTTGTAGCTGGTCGGGGTGGGTTTAATCGTTTCTGTCGTTTCTGGGGGGTTGCATGTATTAGGCGTTTTCTTTGCCCTGCTGTGCCCAGAAGGCGTCCAGTCCATTGCGAACCTTCTCGACGTCCTCGTCGGTGCCGAGGAGCTCGAAACGGTAGAGCTCCGGTACTCCGCATTTGCGGGAAATTACAGGACCAGCGATGCAGTAATGCTCCCCAAAGTTCGTATTCCCACTGGTGATTACTCCCCTGATTAGGGCACGGTTTTCTGGGATGTTGAGGAACTGGATCACCTGCTTGGGTACGGCCCCATTGAGCGCTCCGCCGCCATAGGAGGGCAGCAGAAGAACGTAGGGGGCGTTGACTCGGATCATGCCTTCGAGCCTGGGTCTCAAGGGGATGCGCAGTGCGGGGCGTTCCAGGCGTTGAATGAAGCGGTGGGTGTTTTCGGAAGCGCTGGAAAAGTACAGAAGATCTGGGGTTTCTTCTTCTGCTCCAGGTGTGGACGTCGATGTCATGGCGCCATAATACATGACGACGTAACAAATAGATACCACGCGACCAAGTTGTAACTACGGTGCGTCGAACTTATGCTTGTGGCGTGGAGATACCCCGTCGAAGGGGAGCACTTCGTTCAATCCTCACCCGGGGATTGCGGCACTCTGGAGTGGGGTTTCTACCGCATTTTCAGTGCCAGCACCGCCGAAAAAGAAGGTGAAACTAATGAGAGAACATCCATCTGTACAACGCCACGGTTCCTGGATTGAGAGCATCGCCGTCACAGAACTTCTTCACGACGGCAATCACGCTGAGGCCAAGGAGTTGATTGATAGCTCTGCCTCTCCCGATGAGGTGGTGGGAGATGTTCTGCATTTGTTCTCTCTCTTTTTAAGGCTGCAGAGTGGGGCTCACCCCGAGGAAGTTTCCAGCTTCTTCGAGGCCAGCATGGCTGTTGGTCCGCCACCGATCTTCGGTACCCGCCCCCGCCTGACCTAAGATCCCCGCGCGGTCGTTAGTTCCTGGTTGGGCGCAACACCCAAATTGCCCCCAGAGCGTCTTCGCTGAGGGGAAAGCTTTTTTTACCCGTCACCTGGACCAACACTGAGCCGCTAAAGGGGGCGCCCTGATCCCAGCTGACCTGCATTCCCACCCCCAGGTCCTGGGACTCAAAGAACCGCAGCAGTTCCGAGTTATCGTCGGCAATCCGCACCACCTGGCCCAGCTCGCCCGGAGCTAAGGCGGTCAACGGGGTGGCGTCCGGCATCGCGACCTGACCATCGGCGGAAGGAATCGGATCCCCGTGCGGATCGGTAGCTGGATTGCCCAGCACGTCAGCGAGGCGTTCCACCAGGAAATCGGAGACCGCGTGCTCGAGGTTCTCCGCCTCCGCGTGGACCTGATCCCAGCGGTAACCGAGCGTGTTGAACAGGAAGGTTTCCAGCAGGCGGTGGCGTCGCACCATTGTGAGAGCGACCCGGCGCCCCACGTCGGTGAGGGTAACCTCCCCGTAGGGGGCATGATCCACGAATCCCTGCTCGCGGAGCTTCTTGATCGCATCCGAGGCCGTGGACAGGCGCACCCCGACTTGGGAGGACAGGGCTTTGGCGGTCACGGGGTTCGCACTCCACTCCCGGAGATTCCAAATAGCTTTCAGATAGTCCTGGCTGCTCGTGGAGAGTGAGGCGATGATGGAGGCAAGTGCCTCCGGGTTTAGCGACTGGTTCTGAGTGAAGGGGTCAGCCTGATCAGGAAGGGGATTTTCGGCCTTCTGGCCTGCAGTATTCTCCGGGTGCATGGCCCTTAAGCCTAGCAGCCCGGTTCCAACCTAGCCGACGCCCACGAGGCCACCGCCGCCCAGGGCATAGCCCGCGAAAGCCACCGTGTCGATGAGCCCATGGGCGATGACGAGAGGCCAGACCCGGCCGGTGCGGCGGAAGTACTCGATGAAGATGAGCCCCATCACCGCATTACCCAGGCCCGCGGATAGGCCCTGATAGAGGTGGTAGCTGGCCCGCAGCAGGGCCGAGGCCGCGAAGATGGCGGGCCAGCGCACGTTCAGCTGCCGCAGCCGGGTTGCCAGCCAGGCGACGACGATCAGCTCCTCGGCGACTCCGTTGGCCCAGGCGTTGAGCAGCAGGGAGGGCAGCGTCCACCAGTGCTCGCCCAACCCGGAGGGCACCACGACCTTTGAGGCGCCCAGGTGCACCGCCAGCGCATAGAACGCCAGGCCCGGCAGTCCGATGAGTGCGGCCAGCCCCGCGCCGTGGGGCCAATCTTTGGCGCGGATCCGCAGGCGCAGGGCAGGTCGGGACGTCAGGTGTTCAGCCGGTTGGGGCGGCAGGTGCCTCAGCAGGAGGAAAGCCGCCAGCCCGCCCCATGCCAGGAGCACACCGGAGGTGATCAGCTGAAAAGCCGGATCCAGCCACGCAAGGTGGGACTGGGACTGGTTGAGCAAAGCCTCTTGCTCATTGAGCGGGGTGGGGTCCGTGAGGGCCTCGACCAGCCGGAGTATCGCGCGCAGACCGGAGGCGCCGAAGGTGACCGCCAGCAGGAGGGCGAGCTCGACGCGCAGGGCTCGCCGGTCGCGGGGGAGGAGCTCGGCACTCATGGCTGCCGTTGCTCGCAGGGCTCGTGGCTGTGCTCCGCTGTGCAGTCGCACCCAGCGCTGTGGTTGCCCGCGCCGGGGCGGGGCTCGTAGTTCAGGGAACCCAGGTCACCGGGCTCGGCCAGTGAAAGGCCCTCCACCGGAAGCACCGCTGCGGCGGCCTGCACCTGCTCGCCCAAAGCCAAAAGGTCTGACGCGCTCACACGGTCGCCCACCGCGCCGAGTTGCAGCGCGATCGGCCACCGGCCCGGCACTCGAGACGGGTCAACCAGCGGTACCGTCACCGAGGCCCAACCGCAGAGATTCCACAGTGTGCCCCACGGCGTCCAGGCCGTCTGCGCCCAGAAGTTCAGTCGCGGGCTCAGCCGCGAGAACGCGCCCGGTGCCGGGGGAGCGCACGCCAGCATCGGGGTGGCGACCACGTCCAAACCCGCTGATGACCAGCGGTGAAGCGCTGTCTGACGCATCCGGTGGATGCTGCGCTCCATCTCCTCGCGGCGCCAGCGGGGCACACCCGCGCCCTGCCGCTTGAGCCAGCTCGTGAGCTCCGAGAGTGGCTCTGGCAGCTCCGCGCAGCGGGTGGAGAGCACGGTCGCGAAAAGCTCGAAATTCGCCGGGTCATAAGGCTGTGGTGCTTGGCGGACCTCTGCCACGGATTCCCCGTTGGTCAACAGCGCCGTGGCCCCTGCGGTGGCCGCGGCGATCGCCGGATCGACCCGGGAGTGGTGGTGGAAAGGCTGATTCGTATAGCCCACCCGCAGGCCCCACGGTCGGGTATCGGTCAGCCGATAGGCCCTGCGCGTGTTCGCGAAGGAGTCCGCAAGGTAGCCGTGGGCGGAAGGATTGAAGCCACCCACTGAGGTATCGTGCGCCGGCTTGAGCCCCACCAGCCCACAGCAGGCCGCGGGTACTCGGATGGAGCCACCGCCGTCTGTTGCGTGCGCGATCCGCGCCACCCCGTGGCCCATCGCCGCCGCAGCCCCGCCCGAGGAACCGCCAGTCATCATCGACGCGCTGATCGGGTTGACTGGCTGCTCCTGCCCGACGGGTTCGGTATAGGCGCTGGTCCCGTACTCTGCGCTCGCGCTCGCCCCAACCAGTTGCGCGCCCGTCGCGAGCAGCTTCTCCACCGCGGTATCGCTGTGGGTGGCGCGGAAGCCCTGACCCGCGTTGCCCATCGTTACCCACTCGCCCGCGACCTGCTGGGTGTCCTTCACCAGCAGCTCTTCCCCGGCGAGATGGGAGGTACGACGCGCGGGATCGACGTGCGGCCGGTCATAGACCCGCGCCACCCCCAGCTGCGCAGGTGAAAGTCCGGTCTTTCGGCTCACCGCTGCGAGCCGCTGGGCGAAAGTATCGGGGGCGGGGCTGAGCTGTGTCACACCGGCTAGGTTACCCGCCGGCCCTGCCCACTCCCGTGATGCAGCCCACTAGTATCGGGGCCATGAGCAACACTCCCACCATCGCTTTCCTGGGCCCGCGGGGCACGTTCACCGAGCAAGCTGCGCTCGAGTTCCTGCGCGCAGGCCAGGTGCCCGGCGTGCCCGCCAGCTCGGTCGGCACCGACCCCGAGAGCGCCGCCACACTGGAGCCTCGCACCAGCCCGGCCGAGGCGCTCGGTGCGCTACGTGAAGGCCAAGCCGACTACGCCGTCATCGCGTTGGAAAGCTCCGTGGATGGTCCCGTCGCCCAGGCCGAGGACGCGCTGGTCACCGGCGATCGCGTGCAGATCCTCGCTGAACTGTTGGTTCCCATCCGCTTCGCCATCGGGGTGCGCGCCGGGGAAGCTGAACGGCTCCAGGGCTCGGGCGCCGCTGCAGTCGGTGCGGAGGCCCCAGTGTTCAGCACCCACCCCGTCGCCGAGGCACAGGTGCGCGGTTGGGTGGCCGAGAACCTGCCCGAGGTGCAGTTCAGCCCAGCGCCCTCCAACGCCGCTGCGGCCCAGGCCGTCGCCGAGGGGCGCGCCGATATCTGCGCGGCCCCGCTGCGCGCCCTCGAGATCTACGGGCTGGAAGCGATAGCCACGGACGTCGCCGACGTCGCCGAGGCCTTCACACGATTCGCCCTGGTCTCCCGTCCCGTCCCACCTGCCCCGCGCACCGGCCACGACCGCACCGGTGTGGCCTTCACCGCCCAGCACGACCGCCCCGGCAGCCTGATCTACGCGCTGCAGCAGCTCTCCCTGCGCGGGGTGAACCTCACCCGAATCAGCTCCCGGCCCACCCGCGAACTGCTGGGAACCTACGTCTTCCACATCGAGATGATCGGCCATATCGAGGACTCTGCCGTCGCCGCTGCTCTGCAGGGGCTGCAGCGGGAGAGCTCCTGGATCCGCTACCTCGGCTCCTGGCCGCTAGCCACCGCCCCGCGCGGCGTGGACGAGGAACATCTGGTGAAGATCCTGGGCAACGTCACGTCCGAAACCCCGGATGAAGGCCCCTCCGAGCGGTGGCTGGCCGATATGATGAACCCCGCAGAAGACCACCGGGCTTGAGGGAAGGAAGCGAGAACATGACCCGCTTGTTTCTGGTCCGCCACGGCCAGACCACGTCCAACGAGATCCACGCGCTAGATACCGCGCTGCCAGGCGCGAGCCTGACGATGCTCGGCCGGGAGCAGGCCGGCGCCGCGGGCCGCTACCTGCGCAACGCCAGCGACCGCGTGCACGTCCTGTCCTCCCAGGCGGCACGTGCCCAGCAGACCGCCGCGGGCCTGGCCACCGCCTTCGCTGCCGAGGGGGGATCCATCGCTACGGCCGCGCCGGGCAGCAGCTTCGCAGATGGCTTCCAGCGCTTCCGGGGCCGCGAACTCGCCGGGCTGGTCGACACTGCCGCCGTCGAGCTGGCGGGCGAGCACGCAGGCTCCCTGGCTTCCATCTTCGGCGTGGCCGAGATTCCGGCCGGGGACATGGAGATGAAGAATGACGAGGACTCGCACGAGCTTTACCACCGACTGCTGGGGGACTGGCTGCATGGTCGGATCGACAAGATCGTCCCCGGTGGCTCTTCCGGCGCCCAGGTTCTGACCAGCTACCTGCCGCAGGCGCTCGCCGTGGTCGCGGCGGCACAGGCCGAAGGCGCGGACGCTGTGCTGGTCAGTCACGGCGCTGTGATCCGCCTCGTCGCGACCTGGCTGGGTGCGGTCGACCCGGAGTTCGCTTATCGCGCATACCTGCCGAACGGGCAGGTGGTCTCCATCGCCCTGCCAGAGGACTTCGGCGAGCTGCTGGACCAGGTCGCGGACTTCGCGGGCGAGCAGCTCCGGGATGGGGTGCGTGGCCGTTTCCGCGTCACTGAATGGGGCCCGTTCGGCGTCCCGGAGCTGGCTTAATGCCACCTGCCCCCTCAGCTAATTCCAGCTAGCCCCAGCCGAGCTCGTGGAGCCGGTCGTCGTCGATGCCGAAGTGGTGGCCGAGCTCGTGGATGACGGTGATAGCGACCTGCTCAACGAGCTCCTCACGGGTGTCGACGACGTCCTGCAGCGCCATCCGGTAGATCGTGATCTTATCCGGCAGCGCGCTGGTGTATTCGCTGGTCCGCTCGGTGAGCGCGACCCCCTCGTAAAGCCCCAGGATGCTGGGGGAATCGAGGTTATAGTCCTCGGTGACAATCGCGACGTTATCGACGTTGTCCAGTAGTTCCCGTGGAATTCGACGCAGCCCCTGGTCGACGAGTTCCTCGAACTCCTCTTCGCTGACCTCGATGCTCAATGCTCAATCACTTCCGCTCGTGGCGCCCGCTTAAGGAGTCGGGTTGCCCTCGGAGTTAGCGCCCTCCGGGGCCGGGGAGTCGCCGCGCTTCGGCAGTCGCTTCGGCGGGGTCTTCGGCGGCTTGCCGTTGACGGTGAACTGCTGCCGGGCATCGCCCTTCAGGGTGGCGAAACCGTCGCCCTCCGTCGCGATCAGCGCGCAGTTCGCCTGGCGGGAGCCGGTGGCCCAGGACTCCTCCGGCTGGGTGGTCCAGAACGGGGTCAGGGTGGACTGGTAGAGATTCTCCTCGCCACCCATGTAGTTCTCCGCCTGCTCGGTACAGATCTTGTTCAGAGCGTCGTTTTGGCGCTTGATATCGGGCCATTCATCGCCCTTGAATATCTTGCCCAGATCAACCTGGTGCGTGACTTGCCAGGTGTGGTCCTCGGTGCACGGCACCACGCGGGTGGAGCGGCCCTGCACTTGTACGCAGGTATCCGGTTCGTAGACGCGCGACTGGTCCTGCTCGGCGGCCAGGCCGGTGGTTTCGACGGACTTACCCTCGGCGTCCTGCACCATCACGCCGCACAGCATGGTGCGGTCGCCCTCTGCCCAGGAGGACTCCGGCGGCAGGATCGGGGAGATGGCGTAGCGCCCGTTCGGGTCCAGCTTGCCCTCCAGGTAGCGCATGGTGGGGCCGACGCAGAGCTCCTGGCTGAGCTCGGCCTGGCGCTTGACGTCCGGTAGGTCGCCCTTCACGCCGAACTCGCTGGAGGGGTAGGCACGCAGGTCCTCGCGGGCGGAGACTTCGAAGCGATGTGGCTTCTTGCAGTCCACGGTGAGGAAGTCGGTGTTTTGTCCGCTCGGGGTGCGGGTCCAGTTGACGCACTGGCCGGTGTCCGCGTTCGTGAACGCGGCGGCGTGAACCTCGGGGGCCTCGGCCTCGTTGGTTGGTTGCGCGATGGTCGGTCCGGCGTTGCTATCGGCGACGTAAGTGTAGGCGCCGGTGGCGACGCCACCGCACAGTGCTGCCAGGGTCATGACTGTCACGCTGCGCATCCGGCGAGTCCAGGTGGCGTGACTAATACTCATGTTTCACTTTCTTCGGCGACGGCGGTGCGGGAGGAAACTTTATCCCACCACTATAGCTAAGCTAGAAGCCATGATTGATCTCAAGCTCCTGCGCGAAAATCCAGACCTCGTTCGTGAATCCCAGCGTACCCGTGGGGAGGACCCAGCACTGGTTGACCAGCTGTTGGAGGCCGACCGCCAGCGCCGCGAGGCGATTTCCGCGGCCGATCAGGCCCGCGCAGAGCAGAAGGCTTTCTCCAAGGCGATGGGCCAGAAGATGGCCGCCGCCTCCGATGAGGAGAAGACCCAGCTGCGCGAGGAGGGCAAGCAGAAGGCTCAGGCTGTTAAGGATCTGGAGGCCACCCAGAGCGCTGCGGAGCAGGCGCTGCACGATCTGCAGATGCAGATTTCCAACGTCGTTGAGGGCGCGCCCGCTGGTGGCGAGGAGGACTTCGTGGTCCTCGAGCACGTTGGTGAGCCCACCACCTTCGACTTCGAGCCGAAGGATCACCTGGAGCTCGGCGAATCCCTCGGCTTGATCGATATGAAGCGCGGCACGAAGGTCTCCGGTTCCCGCTTCTACTTCCTCACCGGTGACGGTGCGCTGCTGCAGCTCGGCATGATGCAGCTGGCCGCCCGCAAGGCCACCGAGAAGGGCTTCCAGCTGATGATCCCGCCGGTGCTCGTGCGCCCCGAGGTCATGGGCGGCACTGGCTTCCTCGGTGCCCACGCGGATGAGGTCTACCGCCTGGAGGAGGACGACCTGTACCTCGTCGGTACCTCCGAGGTCGCCCTGGCCGGCTACCACTCCGATGAGATCATCGACCTGGACGAGCCGAAGCGCTACGCCGGCTGGTCCTCCTGCTTCCGTCGTGAGGCCGGCTCCTATGGCAAGGACACCCGCGGCATCATCCGCGTGCACCAGTTCGACAAGCTCGAGATGTTCGTTTACTGCCGCCCGGAGCAGGCCACCGAGATCCACCAGGAACTGCTGCAGCTGGAGAAGGACATGCTCGCGGCGATCGACGTCCCGTACCGCGTGATCGACACCGCTGGCGGCGACCTGGGCTCCTCGGCAGCCCGCAAGTTCGACACCGAGGCCTGGGTCCCGACGCAGAACACCTACCGCGAGCTGACCTCCACCTCGAACTGCACGACCTTCCAGGCCCGCCGCCTGCAGACCCGTTACCGGGACGCCGACGGCAAGACGCAGGTCGCCGCAACCCTGAACGGCACCCTGGCGACCACCCGCTGGCTCGTCGCCATCCTGGAGAACCACCAGCAGGCCGATGGCTCCGTCGTCGTCCCGGAGGCACTGCGTCCGTTCGTGGGCAAGGACGTCCTGACCCCGAAGAGCTAGGCCACCAGGCCCTGACCCTGTACTTCAAGGGTCCTGTAGCGACAGGGCCCTGAACCACGGCGCCCACCACTTGAGCCCCACCACTTCAGCCCCGTCCTCGTGCGGCGGGGCTCCTACACAGCAGAGGATCACGACCATGGCTAAGCTCCCGGCATTCCTATCCCGCGTGGGATCCATCTTCTCCATTGATAGGTGGACCGACTCGGCCTTCATTCTGACCAGCAAGGGGGTGGAGACGCCGAAGCACCCGGAATCCCAGGAGCTCGTGTACGGCCGGATCATCATTCGGGCGGCGAAGCTGCTGATGCGCTACCTCCAGCGCGCTGAGGTGGTGGTCATGCACCACGAGCGGATCCCGGCCGAGGGCGGGGCCCTGCTTGCGGTGAACCACACGGGCTACTGGGACTTTGTCTATGGCGGTATCCCCGCGCACTTCCGCGGTGGGCGCCTCGTGCGCTTCATGGCGAAGAAGGAGATCTGGGATAACAAGTTCGCCAAGGCACCGATGGAGGCATGCCGCCACATTCCGGTGGACCGTGCGGATGGCCAGGCCTCCGTCAATGAGTCCATCGAGCGGCTGAAGGCCGGCGAACTGGTGGGGATCTTCCCAGAGGCGACGATCTCCCGTTCCTTCGAGGTCAAGGAACTGCGCCAGGGGGCGGCGATCATTGCCCGCGACTCCGGCGCTCCGCTGATCCCGATCGCGATCTGGGGTTCCCAGCGAATCTGGACCAAGGGCAGCAAGAATAACCTCCGGCCCAAGGACGCGAAGCTGGTCATCAGCGTCGGCGAGCCCATCGAGGTCACCGAGGATTCCATCGAGACCACGGAGCGCCTCCACGAAGCTATGAAGGCTCAGCTGGACGAGGCTCAGCAGGAGTACGTGCGCCGCTACGGCCCCATGCCGAAGGGCGAGTCCTGGGTCCCGGCCCGTTTCGGCGGCACCGCCCCAACCCTGGAGGAGGCCACCGCCAAGGACCGTGCAGACCAGGCGGAACGCAAGCGCAAGCGCGAACAGCAGGCCCAGCAGGACCGGAAGAATTAATGAACCAGCCGCGGCTGATCGTCAGCGACATCGACGGCACCCTGCTCAATAGCAAGGAGCGCGTCTCCCCACGATTGCGAGACGCCGTCCGCCGGCTCACCGCCAGCGGGACGATCTTCACCCTGGCCTCCGGCCGACCCGCCCGCTGGATGCTGCCGGTGCTCGAGCAGCTGCCGATCCGCCCGCTGTGCATCTGCGCCAACGGTGCAGTGACCTACGATTCCGCCCGCGACGAGATCGTCCGCGCGAAAACCCTCTCGCCCGAGGACATGCGCAGCATCGTCGAGACTTCCCTGGAGCACACCCGGCACCTGCCGACCCACCTGCCGGAATACCTCTTCGGCCGCCAAGCCGGCCCACGGGTCCCGGCCGGCCCCGGCGTGGGCTTCGGCGTGGAGCGCGCGGGTGCCAGCGCCTTCGACCGCGCCGAGGAGCTTTACGTGGTGGAGCCGGACTTCACCCACGCCTGGGAGTCCGAGGAGCACCTCATCTGCCCCGTGGAGGAGGTCATCTCCCAGCCCGCGGTGAAGCTGCTGGGCCGCAACCCGAATGTCACTTCTCGCCAGATCTATGAAGCCCTCGTCGACCACATCGACCCCGCGCTGAGCCACATGTCCTACAGCTGGGGCGGTGGCCTGGTGGAGTTCTCCGCGCCGGGCGTGACCAAGCGCAGCGCCATCGTGGAGCTGATCGCGCACCTCAACGAGCAGGCGGCACCTGGGACGGAACCGATTCGCCGGGAGGACGTCGTCGTCTTCGGGGACATGCCCAATGACCTGGAGATGATCGAGTGGGCCGGGCTCGGGGTCGCGATGGGCAACGCGGAGGACCAGGTCAAGGTGGCTGCGGATGTGGTCACCACCAGCAATGACGACGACGGGGTCGCCGAGGTTCTGCAGCGCTGGCTCTAGGGCTTCGAGCTTTCTTTTCTCGCCGCCATGGCCGTGTGCCCGGTGTTATCACCGCCATTGCCCGGTGCCGCCACGGTCTTGTGTCAGCGCCGTCACCGCCGTGTGTGAGGTGCCGCCACGGCGCGGAAAAACCCGCGCGTGGTTATGGTGGGAGATATGACTGTCTTGGGTGCGCTGAAGAATATTGCCGTGGAGACCGTCGGGAAAACTACCGATGCGTTAAGTATCGGCAACGGCCTCGATGCGCGCGAACTGCAACCGGTTGGCTGGTTCGCGCACGGGCAAGCAGTGGAGAAACTGCGAGCCAGCTACGAGGCCATCCCGCCGGGGGAGAACGTGCGCCTGGCGAAGAAGACCTCCAACCTCTTCCGTGGCCGCAACCAGTCGACCACACCGGGCCTCGACGTCTCCGGCCTGGGTGGGGTGATCGCCGTCGACCCGGTGGCAGGAACCGCGGACGTGCAAGGGATGTGCACCTACGAGGATCTCGTGGATACCGTCCTGCCCTATGGCTACAGCCCGACCGTCGTCCCGCAGCTGAAGACGATCACGCTGGGCGGGGCCGTCACTGGCCTGGGCGTGGAGTCCGCGTGCTTCCGCAATGGGCTGCCGCACGAGGCCCTCATCGAGATGGACGTCCTCACCGGCACCGGCGAGGTGGTGACCTGCTCGCCGACGAAGAACGTCGATCTATTCCGGGGTTTCCCGAATTCCTACGGCTCCCTCGGGTACGCGGTGCGCTTGAAGATCGAGCTGGAGAAGGTCAAGGACTACGTGGAGCTGCGCCACGTCCGCTTCCACGACGTCCACGCGCTCACCGAGACGATGGAGCAGATCATCGAGACCGGCGAGTACGACGGCGAGGCGGTGGACTACCTCGACGGCGCCGTGTTCAGCCTGGAGGAGTGCTACCTCATGCTCGGCCGACAGACCGACGAACCCGGCCCCACCAGCGATTACACCCGCGACCGGATCTACTACCGCTCGATTCAGCACCCCGAAGGCGTACTCCGCGACCGGCTGAGCATTCGCGACTACCTGTGGCGCTGGGACGTGGACTGGTTCTGGGCTAGCCGCGCCTTCGGTACCCAGAACCCGACGATCCGCCGCATGTGGCCCCGCGACCTGCTGCGCTCCAGCTTCTACTGGAAGATCATCGGCTGGGACCGCAAATACGACCTCGCCGACCGCATCGAGGCCGCCAACAATCGGCCCGCCCGCGAGCGCGTGGTCCAGGACATCGAGGTCACCCCGGAGCACCTGCCCGAGTTCCTCGAGTGGTTCTTCCATTCCTGCGAGATCGAGCCCGTGTGGCTCTGCCCAATCCGCATTCGGGGCACCGGAGCTGACGGCACCGAGCTGGTCGGTGAGGGCGAGACCCTGGGTGCAGACAAGGAGCACCCGTGGCCGCTCTACCCGCTGACGGTGGGGCAGACCTGGGTCAACGTCGGCTTCTGGTCCTCCGTCCCCGTCGACCTGCTGGGCAAGGACGCCCCCGCCGGCGCATTCAACAAGCTCGTCGAGGAGAAGGTCAGCGCCCTTGGCGGGCACAAGTCCCTCTACTCCGAGGCCTTCTACGACCGGGAGACCTTTGAGCAGCTCTACGGCGGCAGCTTCCCGGCCCAGCTCAAGGAAGTCTACGACCCGCAGGGGCGCTTCCCCGGGCTGTACGAAAAGACCGTGGACTGGGCCTAGCAGGGCGCCTGACATAGCGCTCGGCCAGGGCAAATGCGGGCGCGTTGACGTCAAAAATTAAAGGGACAACAGAAAAACAGCGAAGAAGGAAAGGCAAGAGAGAACATGAATTCGGGTTTCACTCCAATGACGGTGGCGGAGATCGTGGAGGCAATCACCACCCCGCCGCTGCCTTTCCACGTCACCGGCTTCGACGGCTCCGAGACCGGGCCGGCGGATGCGCGGCTCCGGTTGGATATCACCAGCTCCGATGCGCTGGCATATATCGTCACCGCGCCCGGCGATCTGGGGCTCGCGCGGGCCTATATCACCGGAGCGCTGCAGGTCAGTGGTGAGAACCCCGGCCACCCTTATGGCATGTTCGACGCCCTGCAGACCTTCTACTACGAGTCCTTCCGCAAGCCATCGGCTGCCACCGGGGCGCGCATCGCCCGGTCCCTGAAGCACCTGAATGCGATCCGGCCAATGCCGATCCCGCCGCAGGAGGACCAGCCGGGGTGGAAGAAGGCCCTGTTCGAGGGGCTCTCCCGGCACTCCCGCCAGCGGGATAAGGAGGTCGTGCAGCGCCACTACGACGTGGGCAATGACCTCTACGAACTCTTCCTCGGCGACTCCATGACCTATACCTGCGCCTACTACCCGGCTGATGAGTCGGATACCCCGGAGGGCTGGGATAAGAGCGTGTGGCCGAAGGGCACGGCCGCGAAGGCACCACTCGACCGGGCGCAGGAGAATAAGTACCGCCTGGTCTTCGACAAGCTGCGGCTTTCCGAGGGCGACCGACTGTTGGACGTCGGCTGTGGCTGGGGCGGGATGGTGCGCTACGCCGCCGCCCGTGGGGTGAAGGCCATCGGCGTGACGCTGTCGGAAGAACAGGTCGCGTGGGGGAATGAGAAGATCCGCGAGCAAGGCTTGGAGGAGTTCGCGGAGATCCGGCTGATGGACTACCGCGACGTCCCCGAGACCGACTTCGACGCCATCTCCGCGATCGGCGTGCTCGAGCACGTGGGGCGTCGCCAGTACGAGGAGTTCTTCCAGCTGATGTACGGTCGGCTGCGCGAGGGGGGTCGGATGCTGAACCACTGCATCACCCGACCCACCAACGAGCGCATCAACGCCGGGAAGTTCATCGGCCGCTATATCTTCCCTGACGGCGAGCTCACCGGTTCCGGCACGATCGTGACCCGCATGCAGGATGTGGGCTTCGACGTGCACCACGAGGAGAACCTGCGCTTCCACTACCAGCGCACCCTGCACGATTGGTGCGAGCTGCTCGCGGAGAACTGGGACGAGGCGGTGGCCGTCGTGGGTGAGGCCACCGCCCGGCTGTTCGGCCTGTACATGGCCGGTTCCGAGTGGGGTTTCGAGCACAATATCGTGCAGCTGCACCAGGTGCTGGCCGTGAAGCCCTACGCGGATGGTTCCACCGGCATGCCGGTTCGCCAGTGGTGGGAAAGCTAACGGGTTTTGCTCGGCTATGCGCCGTCGACCGCCAGCACGTACTCGGCGAAGCCGGGCGCGGTGAACTCGAGGAAGCCGTGTTCAGGAGAAGACACCAACCCCTTGTCGATGAGATTCGCCCGTGGCTGACTGAGGGTTTGGGTGGATACACCTAGTTCGTGTGCGATATCCGATCGGGAGACCCGGCCGCCACCGAGACGCGCCATGGCTCGAAGTACCTCTTGCTCCTTAGGTGTTGCTTTGGCCCACCGGGCTCTGAAGAAACTCTGCCTGATCTCATTGAATTCCAAAAGGCCATTCGAGACGTTTTCTTCGGTGATCTGGTATCCGGCGGAAGGATAGTTGGCGTCGGCCCAGGTTTCATCGCCAATCACTTGCAGGAAATAAGGGTAGCCCTGGACGCTAGATAGAGCGAGGGAAAGTGCGGTCTCTGACCATGTGACCTGCTGTGCCTTGGCAGGCTGCGTCAGCGCATTTTGGGCCGCAGGGCCGTCGAGATTGCTGAGATAGACGTAACGGAAGCGCTCAGCGAAACTCACCGCATCGGTGATGGCATCCTGGGCGTGGCTCAGCCCTGCTGCGATGGTCATTGCTGGCAGATCGGGGTTTTCAGCTTGCATGTGCTGCCAGGCATAGGCGAAAGCGCGCATTCCCTCGGGGTCAGCTGCCTGAATTTCATCGATGAGGATTAGGAGCCCTTTACCCTTCTTCGAAGAGTTGTCCCCGGCGTTAGAGAGCAGCTCCTGGAGCTGGCGACCTAAATTCCTTGAGGTTCCGTCATTGATTTGGGGCGCTTCGATCGAAAAGCCTCCCAGGGTGATCCGAAGGTTTTTTATCAGCCCTCGAAAATAGTCCTTGGCCTCGGTGTGCCACGTTTCAGATAGCTCTTCGAGAGCGAGCATGAGTTCTTGGACGAAGGGGCCGTCACCTGCGGTGACGAAAATGGTATTGATACCGATATTTTCGGCCTCGCGTTGTGCGGCGCGGAGTAAGGAGGTTTTTCCGACGCCACGAGGTCCAACGAAAACGCTCACCCGCCCCACAAGCTCCTGAAACTGCGCAAGAAAAGCGAGTTCCCGTCGCAGGTTTTTCATATGCTTCTCGCGACCGTAGGTCTCTTTGGCCACTGAACCTGGCGTGTAGGGAGATGGCTGCATTTTGATACCTCTTGATATATCGCCGATATATCAAAGAGTATCAAATGGCGCTGATAACGGGTTTTGCTGAACTAGTTTTCCCGGCCCACCCAGTACCCTGGGGCACATGAGCACAAACGGGAAATATGACCTCATTGTTGTCGGCTCCGGCTTCTTCGGCCTGACCGTCGCCGAGCGCGCCGCCTCGCAGCACGACGCGCGCGTCCTGATCGTCGAACGCCGCGACCACCTGGGTGGCAACGCCTACTCGGAGGCCGAGCCCACCACGGGCATCGAAGTCCACAAGTACGGCGCCCACCTCTTCCACACCTCCAACAAGCGGGTGTGGGACTACGTCAACCAGTTCACGGACTTCACCGACTACCAGCACCGCGTCTTCGCGATGCACAAGGGCACCGCCTACCAGTTCCCGATGGGCCTGGGCCTGATCAACCAGTTCTTCGGCAAGTACTACAGCCCGGACGAGGCCCGCCAGCTGATCAAGGACCAGACCGACGGCCTGGACCCACGGGATGCCAAGAACCTCGAGGAGAAGGGCATCGCGCTGATCGGGCGCCCGCTCTACGAGGCCTTCGTCCGCGACTACACCGCCAAGCAGTGGCAGACCGACCCGAAGGAACTGCCGGCGTCCAACATTTCCCGCCTGCCGGTGCGCTACACCTTCAACAACCGCTACTTCAACGACACCTACGAGGGCCTGCCGGTCGAGGGCTACGCCAAGTGGCTGGAGAACATGGCAGACCACGAGAACATCGAGGTACGCCTCAACACCGACTGGTTCGAGGTCCGCGACGAGCTGCGCGCCGAGTCCCCGGACGCACCGGTGGTCTACACCGGCCCGCTGGACCGCTACTTCGACTACGCGGAAGGCCACCTGGGCTGGCGCACCCTCGACTTCGAGCAGGAGGTGCTGGACACCGGCGACTTCCAGGGCACCCCGGTGATGAACTACAACGACGCGGACGTCCCGTACACCCGCATCCACGAGTTCCGTCACTTCCACCCTGAGCGCGAGGACAAGTACCCGAAGGACAAGACGGTCATCGTCAAGGAGTACTCCCGCTTCGCGGAGGACAACGACGAGCCGTACTACCCGATCAACACCCCGGAGGACCGCGAGAAGCTGGAGGCCTACCGCAAGCTCGCGGCCGCGGAGTCCGAGAACAACAAGGTGCTTTTCGGCGGCCGCCTGGGCACCTACCAGTACCTGGACATGCACATGGCGATCGGTTCCGCGCTGTCCATGTACGACAACCAGCTGCAGCCCTTCTTCGAGTCGGGCACGCCGCTGAGCCAGCCGCGCGGGCACTAAGCCACGGATTTCGGGGGGTCGGGCTGTGGTACGCCACAGCCCAAAAGGGGGCCAGGGGTGTGCCGAGATGATGTCGCGGTGCTAAACCAGCGCCTCCGCCATCGCGTACAACGTCTGACGTGTGTGGTCGAAGGCCTCGGGCTTGTCGACCATTTCGGCCGCCCGCCCGATCGCCGCATTCAGCAGGGCGATGTCCACCGGGGCCACACCAGGGCAGAAGTCCGCGACGATGGTCTGGAAACCGGCGTGCGAGCGCTGCACCTCCTCGTCGGCGAAGGCCTCCGGGAAGTTCTGCGCCGCAGCGACCAGCGGGCCGTGAGCACCGTGGGCGAAGAGCTCCAGCGTGGCGTCCACATAAGCACGAATCCGCTGGTGCGGCTCCGGTGGGGCATCCGCGATCTTGGCCTCCAGCTCCGCGTTCCACTCCTGAGTAGAGAGAATGAGCAGCTGCACCAGAAGATCGTGCTGGGAGGAGACGTAGCGGTACACGCTCGGCCGGGCCAGCCCGACCGCTGTGGCGACCTCCGCGAGAGTGGGCACCTTGCCGCGGTGCTCCACGATCAGCCTTTCCGCGGCCTGGAGCACCGCGCGGTGCTGGACTGCGCGGTGCTCAGCGACCGTCTCCTCCGTAATCTTCGGCATACCCCCGAGTCTACGTCGGACCTAGTCGGCCACAGTCAGGCGACCGTCCACCATCTCGTAGACCTTGTCGCAGTGGCCAAGGACCTCGTGATCATGGGTGACCATCACGCCGGCCACGTTGAACTCGTGGCACTCGCGGGCGAGCAGCTCCACGATCTCCTGGGAGCGGCTGCGGTCCAGGGCAGCGGTCGGCTCGTCGACCAGCAGCACCTGCGGGTTGCCGACCAGCGCCCGGGCGATGCCCACGCGTTGGCGCTCACCACCGGAGAGGCTTCCCGGACGATGCTGGGCGCGCCGGGTCATGCCGACCTTCTCCAGCAGTTCGGCATTGGAGTACCGGCCCCGCTTGCCGATCACGCGCGCGGCCAGCTCCAGCTGCTCCTCCGCGGTCAGGGCGGAGGGCAGGCTGCCGGAGGACTGGAAGACGAAACCGATATTTTCGCGGCGGACCTTCGCCAGGCCTGCATCGTCGAGGCCGGTGATGTCCTGGCCCGCGACCTCCACGCGGCCGGAATCCGGGCTGGTCAGCGCACCTGCCACGGCGAGAAGTGTGGACTTACCGGACCCGGAAGGCCCGACGATGGCCACGAACTCGCCCGGTGCCACGGCGAGGTTCACGTGGTCGAGTGCGGTGACCTGGGAATCACCGTCGCTGTACTGGATGGTGACATCGCTGAGGTTCAGTGCGTGGCTCATCGGTTCTCTCCTAGGGCTGCGAGCGGATTGGTGCGGGTGACGCGGTAGACGGCGACGACCGCGCCGATCAGGCCCGCGAAAAACAGGATCAGGCTGCCGCCGATGACGGAGCCGAACTCGGTGGCATAAGGCATGGCGGTGCGCTCCAGCAGGCTGCCCAGCCCGACGGCGATCAGCGCGCCGGCAATGATGGACAGCGCGAGGATGCTCACGGCCTGGCCCAGGCTGTCGCGCAGCAGGAAGCCCTTGGTCGCACCCATGGCGCGCAGCGTGGCGATATTGCCCGCCCGCTGGATCGTCCAGACCAGGAAGAACGCGCCGGTGACCAGTGCCGCGATGACGAAGAGGAACCACTTGATCATCGTCAACGTCATCATCTCCGCCGTGTAGCCGGGGGAGGAGTCGAAGCTCTCCTTCAGGGTGTGGACGTCCAGTCCGGCGGCCTGCGACAGCGCTGCGGTGTCTGCCTTGTCCGCGGTCTTCGCGACGACGACGGAGGCCTCCTCGTAGGCTTCCGGTTTCACTGTCTCGCCGTGTCGAGCGCCCGCGTGGATCTCTTGCCACACGTCCAGCGGCAGGTAGGCGACGTCCACGTGGCCGAAGGTGCGCTGCCCGTCGGCGAAGCCGGTGACCTTGAGCGGGGTGTCCAGTCGGTCGATGGTGATCGTGTCCCCGACCTCGATGCCCTCCTCCGCCAGGGTGGCGGAGAGGATGACCTCGTGCGGGGTGCTGGTCTGGTCACCGCGGTCGGTGGCCGGGCTCATGGCGGGCAGGCCGGGTGGGGCGATGAAGGAGTCGGGCTGCACGCCGAGGAGGGTCAGGTCCACGGCGGTGCCGTCCTGGTTGTGGGCGTTGGCGATGGTCAGCCCGAGTGGGGCGGTGTCGGTGACGCCGTCGATCTCGGCCATCTTTTCGGCGTCGTCGACGTCGACGATGGAGCGGGTGAACGCGGAGTCCGTTTGGGTGCCGCGTTCGAAGGCGATGACGTCCGCGTCCAAGGCCTTGAGGCCGGAGACGCCGTCGTTGACGAGGCCGGCGGTGAGGCCGGAGATGATGACGACGAGCAGGGACATCAGCCCGAGGACGACGCCCATCAGTAGGAATCGGGTCCGAGCGAACAGCATTTCGCGCCAGGCTAGGAACATGGGAAAACCTTCTGCGTATTTGGGAACTAGTGCGCGGCGGTAAACCGCGAAGAAATTAAGCGGAAAAGCCGCTGGAAGCTAACTTAGCAACACCGTGTTGCCAACATGAAAACAAGGCGTTGCCAAGATGGGGAAAGGGGCAGGTCAGTGGCGATTTTGAAGGGACGGGGGCGTCGGCGAGGATGGTGCCAAAGTGACGGCAGTGACCCGCCGTGCCGTTGCTGTGTCTCAGCTAGGAGTTGGCTGGCAATTGGATCTGCGCGCCAGATGTACGACAATGAAAAATCGCGAAGTGGCACGAAGCTGCGCGACGTGCAGAACAATAGAGTTTCCAACGCAAAACCAAGGGATGGGTAGATGCTGAAGAAGAAGATGTCGAAAATGCTCGCCGGGCTCGCCGCCGTCGTGATGGCCGGCAGTGCAGTCACCGCAACGGCCCCAGCCGCCGACGCCGCGCCGCGCAACGTCGTCCTCTTCGGCGACTCCATGTGGTCCAACGGCACCGGCACCTTCCCATCCCAGATGGCGGAGTTCTGGCAGGGGCCGGGTAAGGTCACCGGCAACGCCCCGGCGGAGGGGCGCTGCAAGCGCGGCCAGGTCCGCGTCGCCGCGAGCCTGCAGCGCCAGACCGGCGTGAAGGTCGAGGACTACGCCTGCAACGGCGCGGTCGCCTACGCCCCATCCAACGGGGATAACAACCTCAAGCGCCAGGTGGACCAGGCCATCGGTCAGGGCAAGCTCAACGGCTCCACCCGCGCGGTCTTCATGAACATCGGCATCCTGGACAACATCAAGGCCCCGGGCCCCATCAACATCCAGA
The DNA here is from genome assembly GCF_030217065.1 of Corynebacterium sp. UMB4614. NCBI lineage: Bacteria > Bacillati > Actinomycetota > Actinomycetes > Mycobacteriales > Corynebacteriaceae > Corynebacterium > Corynebacterium sp. UMB4614. Next base: position 67,371 of record NZ_JASONC010000007.1, on the reverse strand, counting down.
CCCGCAATTTCGTCGATGGTGTGCGCCCGCAGGTCCAGCGCATCAAGCGCGCAGCCCCGAACGCCAAGGTCGCCTTCGTGGGCTACCCGCACATCGTCGATAAGTACGGCACCGGCTGCTGGATCCAGACCCACGCCCTGCAGCGCGTCGCGCTGACCATCCCGCCGGTGCGCATGGCCCAGGACGCCGCCCAGCACTGGCAGCGTGAAGCCGCGAAGGCCACCGGCGTGGGCTGGATCGACATGGAAGGCCCGACCCGCGCCAACGGCACCTGCGCGCCAGCGAACCAGCGCTACGTCTCCGGCCTGGTCGACAACACCTCGACGCCCTACAACATGACCACCCACCTCACGCAGGTTGGTAACGAGGGCGTGGCGCGCATCCTCTCCCGCCACATCTAAGGCATCACCGATAGCTCGCTGGGGCTCGCCCGCAAGGCACGGCCCCAAGCGGCTCACACAACGCGCGAGCCCGCGCACACACGCCACGGCCCGCACCGGAACTCCACAGCGAGAAAGCCGGTGCGGGCCGTGGCGTACTGTCATCGGGGGCGGGTCGTGGGGGATAATAGTGTCGATTACATATCACTATTGTCTGATCTGAAGGTTTGACCCACTCATATGACTGGACACTCCAGCAAAAACTTTGACGATACTCGCCTCGCCCGCATCATCCTGCCGAAGCGGGGCGAGCCGCGCGACGTCCGCAGCCTCTACATCGTGGAGAACGAGTCCACGACCACCGGCCGCGTCACCGCGCTGTCCCGCACCGAGTGCCGCATCCCGGCCGGCGCGGAGATCTCCTTCGAGACATACTTCAACGCCTTCCCCGCCTCCTACTGGCGCCGTTGGTCCCAGCTGGACGAGGTTCAGCTGCGCATCGAGCTGACCGGCGAGGCCCGCGTGGACATCTACCGCTCCAAGATCGACGGCTCCCGCATCGCCGTCACCGGCGCGGACGTCGACGTCGACGAGAAGGGTTACGGTACCGCGGAGTTCACCGTCTCCCTGGCCCCCTTCGAGGACGGCGGCTGGATCTGGTTCGACCTGACCTGCGAGTCCGAGACCACCGTCCACTCCGCCGGCTGGTACGCCACCAAGCCCGCCGAAGGCCAGGTCCTGCAGTCCCCGGCCGTCGTTCGCGACGCCGACACCGCGGCCGAAACCCACCTGAACCCGGGCGACAAGCTGCCTGCCGCCGAGCCGCGCGTCACCGTCGGCATCCCGACCTTCAACCGTCCGGCCGACGCCGTCGCCGCCCTCGAGGCCCTGGCCTCCGACCCGGAGGTCGGCAAGGTCATCGACGCGGTCATCATGCCCGATCAGGGCGATAAGCATCCGGCCGACGAGCCCGGCTTCCCGGCCGTCAGCGAGCACTTCGGTGAGAAGCTGCGCATCGTGCAGCAGGGCAACCTCGGTGGCTCCGGCGGCTACTCCCGCATCATGTACGAGGCCCGCCACGCCGAGCGCGGCACCACCAGCCCGTTCATCCTCTACATGGACGACGACATCCAGATCGAGCCGGACTCCGTCCTGCGCTCCCTGGCGGCCGCCCGCTACGCGCGGTCCCCGATGCTGATCGGTGGCCAGATGCTGAACCTGCAGGAGCGCAGCCACCTGCACACCATGGGTGAGGTCATCGACCGCGGCTCCTTCATGTGGACCGCAGCACCCCACACCCACTACGACCACGACTTCTACAAGCACCCGCTGCGCGACCGCGGCTCCTATGGCAAGAACGCCTCCGGCGAGGAGATCGACTCCCGGGACCTGCACCGCCGCATCGACGTCGACTACAACGGTTGGTGGATGTGCATGATCCCGCGCGTCGTCGCGGACACGATCGGCCAGCCGCTACCGCTGTTCATCAAGTGGGACGACGGCGAGTTCGGCCTGCGCGCCAAGGACGCCGGCTTCCCGACCGCCTCCTGGCCGGGCATCGCGATCTGGCACATGGCCTGGTCCGATAAGGACGACGCCATCGATTGGCAGGCTTATTTCCACCTGCGCAACCGCCTCATCGTCGCCGCCATCCAGCACGAGGGCAGCCCGCGCGGCATCATTACCTCGATGGCGAAGGCGACCGCCAAGCACCTGCTGTGCCTGGAGTACTCCACCGTCGCCATCCAGAATGAGGCGATGAAGGACTTCCTGGCAGGCCCGGAGCAGCTGTTCAGCATCCTGGACACCTCCCTGCCGCGCATCAACGCGCTGCGCAAGAGCTACCCGGATGCCGTGGTGATTCCGTCGGCTTCCGAGCTGCCTCACCCATCCGGCGGGCCGCGCAACCTCACCCGCATCCCGCTGAGCATCCCGGCGAAGGTCAAGACGCTGACTCAGGCTGTGATCAACAACGCTAAGCCGGCGGACGAGCGCCACCACGAGGTGCCGCAGGTCAGCCTGCCGCCGATCGAGGCCCGGTGGTTCAGCCTCTCCCGCGTGGACGGGGCGACCGTGACCACCGCCGATGGTCGGGGAGTGGTCTACCGCAAGCGCGACCGCGCCAAGATGCTGGAGCTGGCACGCGAGTCCATGCGCCTGCAGAAGCAGGTCGCGGAGCGCTTCGATGAGCTGCGCACCCGCTACCGCCAGGCCCACCCGTACCTGACGAGCCTCGAGGGCTGGGCTCAGATCTTCGAACCGGAATCCGAGCTGGCTAAGTCCGGGCGGGATTCCGACCTGGCGCCGAAGAAGGAGCGTGCCTAATGGTCGCGCAGGACTCCCAGGCGGCGGACCGCGTCGCAGGCGACCCGCTCGGCGAGACCCGCGTGCTGGTCGCGATCCAGAACGCGATCGGCGAGCCGGGGAGTGGTTCCAGCCTGGCCTCGGTGCAGCGCATCTCGCGTGGTATGAGCCACTTTGGGGAGCACGCTCTCGGCTGGTTCGCGGTCTCCGCCACGGGGGCTGTGGTGGATAAGCCGCGCCGGGCTGAGTGGCTGGGCGTGGGTGTCTCTGCCTTCATTGCGCACGCCGCGAGCGTGATCATCAAGCGCATCGTGCGCCGACCCCGCCCGCACGACCCTGCGATCCGCATCGGCGTGGGCACCCCGTCCAAGCTGAGCTTCCCCTCCTCGCACGCCACCAGCTCCACCGCAGCACTGGTGAGCATGGCGGACCTTAGCGGAAAGAAGGTGCCTTTGGCGGGCGTTCCCGCCATGGGCTTTTCCCGCCTAGTCTTGGGCGTGCACTACCCGAGCGACGTGATCGTCGGTACGCTTATCGGGTTGACGAGCAGCAAGGCGGTTCAGAAGACGATCGTCCCCCGCTTGAAGCGGCGGCTAAGCGGCCGCGATGCCTAGCGGGTTGAAAAGACACTTGTTTTCCACAGGGAGTGACGCGTAACAGTGAGCAATCGGGATCCAGAATCCTTCTTCGGCGGCGAGCCCCACACCTCCGGCATTGAGTCGGCAGATGCGATGGCGCGCCGCTACGAGGGCACGGAATATGACGCGTCGAAGACGAGCACCTCGGTGGAGGCGGAGAAGCTGCAGCCACCGAAGAACCTGCTCGACGGGATGATCAAGGCGCTGCGCCCGAAGCAGTGGGTGAAGAACGTCCTGGTCGTCGCAGCGCCCGTCGCGGCCGGTGGGGACGTCATCTTCCAGGGCCGCGTGCTGCTGGACATCCTCATCGCCTTCGTGGCCTTCTGCCTCGCCGCGTCCTCCATCTACCTCATCAACGACGCCCGCGACGTCGACGCCGACCGGCAGCACCCGACGAAGCGCTTCCGGCCGATCGCTGCTGGTGTGCTGCCGGTCTCGCTGGCCTACATCATGTCGGTGGTGCTCATCGCCCTGGCGGTGGGCGGGTCCTTCCTGGCCAGCTCCGGGCCTGGGCTGGCCATCGTTGTGGCCGTGTACATCGCCCTGCAGTTGGGCTATTGCTTCGGCTGGAAGCACCAGCCGGTGATCGATATCGCGCTGGTCAGCTCCGGCTTCATGCTGCGCGCGATGGCCGGTGGCGTGGCGGCTGGAGTGATCCTGTCCCAGTGGTTCCTGCTGGTCGCGGCCTTCGGTTCCCTGTTCATGGCGGCCGGTAAGCGCTACGCGGAGCTGAAACTCTCCCTGCGTTCAGGTGCGAAGATCCGCAAGTCCCTGGAAAGCTACACCCCGACCTACCTGCGCTTCGTATGGACGCTGGCCGCAACGGCCGTGGTGCTGAGCTACGCGCTCTGGGGCTTCGATCTCTCCCAGCAGGTCAGCGGTGCAGCCGCGGTGTGGTACCAGATCTCGATGGTTCCATTCACGGTGGCGATCCTGCGCTACGCTGCCGATGTGGACCGTGGCGACGGCGGAGCGCCGGATGAAATCGCGCTCAACGACCGCGCCCTGCAGGTGTTGGCGCTGGCCTGGCTGGTGACGATCGGCATCGCGGTCTACGTGGTCCCGGCCCTCTAATACCCAAGAGAGTTTTCAAAACAAAAGTTTTCATGCGAACGGCATGGCGTGTCAGATAAAGATTTGATAACGTCATGCCGTTAACTATTCGTCGTTGAGGGATTTTTCATGAACCTTAAAATGAGCTCCATGGTTATGGGTAAGCGCCTCACAGCGGTGCTGGTGGCCATTGCTACTGCGCTCGGCATGGCAACCGTTGCTGCTCCGCAGGCGTCCGCAGATACCCGTGGCGTGCTGCGCCCGGGCTGCACCTGGTCCCCGTACAAGTACTACGTGCAGGACTGCTGGGTCAGTTCGCCGTCGATGGGCCAGAAGATCAAGGTCCAGATCCAGGCTGCCTCCCGTGGCGGCAGCGCCGGCGTCTACTTCCTGGACGGTCTGCGCGCCCCAGAGCACTACAGCGACTGGGTGGAGCTGGGACACGCTCCGCGCAAGTTCGTCAACGATAATGTCACCCTGGCTATGCCGGTCGGCGGCAAGGGTCAGTTCTACACCGACTGGCAGGGTCACTGGGGCGGCACTAATGGCCCGCGTACGCCGCGCTGGGAAACCTTCCTGACCCGCGAGCTGCCGAACTACCTGGCCCGCGAGTTCGGCGTCTCTCGCACCAATAACTCCGTGGTCGGCCTGTCCATGGGCGCGATGGCCGCGATGAACCTCGCCGCGTGGCACCGCAGCCAGTTCAAGCAGGTGACCTCCATGTCTGGTTACCTGAACCCGACCTTCCCGGGCATGTACTTCGCGATGAACTACTCGATGCAGGATTCTTCCGGCCCGGGTGCTCGCGTTGAGAACATGTGGGGCCCGCCGGCCAGCCCGGCTCGCTTCCGTAATGACCCGACCCTGAATGTCGGCCGTCTGCAGGGGATGCCGATGTACCTCTCGGCTGCTCTTGGTGGCCCGACGCCGGACATTAACTTCGTGAACAACCCTGTGGTCGGGGTTAGCGCGGTCATGCTGGAGTTCTTCTCCCGCACCTCGACCCGCAAGTTCGAGATCGCTGCGCGCGGCGCTGGAATCAACCCGGTCGTCAGCTACAGCCCCGTTGGTGTTCACAACTGGAACAACTGGGGTGCTGAGCTACACAAGGCTCGCCCGCACATCCTGCGCGCACTGGGCGCTTAGTCCGGTGTGAGCCTGATGGGATTGTGTCGGCCCGCGGGTGGCTGACCGCCCAGGCTCTGTAAAAGAGGGGCGCTTCCTCGAAAGTGAGGAGGCGCCCCTTTCTTTGTGCCCGAGAAACTTTTCTGCGAGTTGCCGTCGAGTGTGCTTTACAAGCCCTAACGAAACAGTAAGCTTAAGCCTTAAGTGAAGCTTGAGGCTTTGTGGCTACTGAGGCTGGCGAGAAACCCAGGCCGAAGCGGGAGGGGAACCCGCTTCGACCGGGAGCTACCAGTCCGGATCTCGGCCTTTTTGACGTTTACAAGGACACAAGGAAGAAAAACACATGCGCATTGCTGCGAAACTCCCCCGCCCGTCCCGTATGGGGAAGGCGACGCTTGCCCTGCCGCTGGCCGCGGCCCTCGCTCTGCCGCTGATGCCAGCTGCCAACGCGCAGGATGCCGGCAGCCTGGCCGGCTCCAGTGGCCCTGGCTCCGGCACTGGCTACCTTGAGCCCCACAATGTCCCGGACCGCAAGCCGGTGCGCGTGACGGAGCAGAACCTCCCTGGCCTGCCGGCGGGCGTGTCCGTCGACAAGGTCGAGTGGATCACCGACCGCTGGGCGAACGTCTACATCAACTCCGCCGCCATGCCGGACAAGCCGGTCAAGGTCCAGATCCTGCTGGCCCGCGACTGGTACTCCAAGCCGGACCAGAAGTTCCCGACCGTCTGGGCGCTCGACGGCCTACGCGCCCGCGAGGACGAGTCCGGTTGGACCCTCTCCACGAATATCGCGAACTTCTACGCGGATAAGAACGTCAACGTCGTCCTTCCGGTCGGCGGCGAGTCCTCCTTCTACACCGACTGGCAGCAGCCGGATAAGGGCAAGCACTACAAGTGGGAGAGCTTCCTCGTCAACGAGCTCCCGGCTGTCCTGCGCGAGGGCTGGCGCAGCACCGAGGACCGCGCGATCGTCGGCCTGTCCATGGGTGGCACCGCGGCGATGAACCTCGCGCAGCGCTTCCCGAAGATGTGGAAGTTCGTCGGCTCCTTCTCCGGCTACCTGGACACCACCTCCCCGGGCATGCCGCAGGGCATCGCCTACGCCGCGCAGGACGGCGGCGGCTACGACGCGCAGAAGATGTGGGGTCCCTTCGGCTCCAAGGACTGGTACGAGCACGACCCGAAGCTGGGCGTTGGCCTGCTGAAGGACATGTCCGTGTACGTCTCCGCCGGTAACGGCACCCCGGGCAACCCGGAGGAGAACAGCCCGGCCGGCATCGGCCTGGAGGTCATGTCCCGCCTGACCACCCAGACCTTCCTCAAGGAAGCCAAGAAGAAGGGCGTGAATGTCACCGCCCACTTCCGCAACTCCGGCATTCACAACTGGCCGTACTGGCAGTTCGAGATGACCCAGGCATGGCCACAGATCGCCGACGCGCTCTCCCTCTCCAAGGATGACCGTGGCGCGCAGTGTGCTGCCGGCGGTGCGATCGGCGATGCACTGAAGGCTGCCCCGCAGATCGGCGCCCAGGTCGGCGCCTGCGTCTCCGGTGAGTACGACGCCGCCCGCGGCGGGAAGGTCCAGGACTACCGCTCCGGTCGCGCCTACTGGCACCCGGACACCGGCGCCCACTTCCTATGGGGCCGCATCGGTGCACGCTACGTGGAGATGGGCGCAACCCACTCCTGGCTCGGCTACCCGAAGAGCGAGGAGATCACGATCTCCAACGGCCGCGGCCGCTTCGTCCAGTTCGAGCACGGCAACATCTACTGGACCCACGAGACCGGTGCCTACGCGGTGAAGAAGGACATCATGCGCACTTGGGGCGAGAAGGGCTACGAGAACGGCCCACTCGGCTACCCAGTGGCGAACGCCGAGAAGGTCGGCGACGGCTGGGTGCAGCGCTTCCAGAACGGTGTCATCACCCGCGACAAGGACGGCAAGACCCAGTACGTCCAGGGCGAGATCGCCAAGAAGTACATGGCTGCCAAGGGGCCGGAGTCCAAGCTGGGCTTCCCGGTCACCGGAGAGATGGACCTGCCGAACGGCAAGGGTAAGTTCTCCGAGTTCACCGGCGGCTTCATCTACTGGTCCCCGAAGACTGGCGCTCACATCATCTACAAGGGCGCGATCTTCGACGCCTGGGGTAAGGAGGGGTACGAGCAGGGCAAGTACGGCCTGCCGATCGCTGACCAGACCGCGATCCCAGCTGGCGGCGAGGTTGTGAAGTTCCAGGGTGGCGAGATCCAGCAGGTCAACGGCAAGATCGTCAAGAAGTAACACTCGCCCATAGGGCGGGGCCGGGAAGGCAAAACCCCGGCAGACCGGGCACCGGGAGGGGCGGCGCGTACGCCAGTACTCTCCCCGGTGCCCGGTATCGTTTTAACTAGCAATCCGTTCACCGCGCCTGGCTACTAGCCCCAGCCCCCGGCGGGGTCGTAATATGGCTGACCCGCCGAATTCCGGCGCCAATGGAAAGGAAGCGCACTGTGCGAAAGACCAGCCTCCCAACGATGCGGCGGCCGCTGGCCATCCTGGCGAGCCTGACCCTCCTCGGCGCGGCCAGCGCATGCGGCACGGGCAGCACCGTCGACAACTCGGAGCAGGCCGATAACACCGCCGTGCCGAGCGTCTCCGCATCCGCGAAGCCGGATAAGGGCGACGATAAGGGCAAGAACAAGGACGACTCCAAGGACGAGGGCGCGTCCTCCGGCGACCACGGTGCAACCGGCAAGGGCGCGCAGGACGGCGCCGTTGAGGAAGTCGAGGACGTCCCCGAGGGAGACGACCGCAGCGAGGAGGAGGAGCACTTCCTGGCGGCCCTGGAGAAGTCCGGCGTGCATTTCGACAAGGTGGACGATGCGGACCGCAACGCTGTCGAGTCGCAGATCATCGCCGCCGGCTACCACCACTGCCGCGAATCGGATACCCCGCTGATCGGGGTCGCGGCCGGCCAGATGCTCGCCCAGGGGCTCGTCGACCCACCAAAGGGGGACGACGCCCTCACCCAGAAGTTCGAATCCATGATGAAGGATCTGCGCACCGCCGCGGATGAAAACCTCTGCCGCTAAGCGCGGCCGGGAGGAAAGAAGAATAATGCGTAAGCCAATCGGCAAAACCGTGACGATCATCGGCCTGGTGGTGCTCCTGGTGCTCATCATCGCCGGGATCGGCTCCTGGCTGGGCACCGATGGGAAGGGTGGCTTCGGCGGCCCCGGCTCCCACGAGGGCTCCGGGAAGCCGGGCCGCGAGGCGAGCCCGAACCCGCCGGGCTGCGTGGACTACGAAGTCATCGCCCTGCCCGGTACCTGGGAATCCAAGGCGGACGACGACCCGGTGAATCCGACGGCCAACCCCCGATCCCTGCTGCTGCACGTCACCCGACCGCTGCAGGAGCAGACTGACCCGGAGCGCGTGAAGATCCACACGGTGCCCTACACCGCGCAGTTTAGGAACTTCAACGCGCAGCACGAGATGAGCTACGACGACTCCCGCAAGCAGGGCCTGGGGCGTGCTGTCGGGGAGATTCAGGCGACGCACGAGAAGTGCCCGGCCACGAAGTTCGTCCTCGTCGGGTTCAGCCAGGGTGCGGTCATCGCCGGCGACCTGGCGTCGAATATCGGTAATTACCGCGGCCCGGTGGACCCGTCCCTGATCGCCGGCGTCGCGCTGATTGCGGATGGTCGACAGGAGCCGCAGCACGGCGAGCTCGTGGGAAATAAGAAGAACACCGGCATCGGCGCGGAGGTTGCGCTCCATGCTGTCAACGCCCTCGTGCAGCCCATCGTGCCAGGGGCGACGATGCGCGGCGGGCGCCCGGATGGCTTCGGCGAGCTCAACGACCGCGTGAAGAACTTCTGCGCTGCAGGCGACACTGTCTGCGACGCGCCGCCGACGATCGGCAACGCGGTGTCCCGGGCGAAGGAGCTGGTGGGATCCAACGGCATCCACGCGCACTACGACACGAACCGCGACGTCGTTGACGGGATGACTGCGCCGGAGTGGATCACCAATTGGGTGCGCGACCTCGTTCAACAGCCCATCTAAAACTTCAGACACGAACCCTGAAGTAGTGCATTCAGCACCTAAATAGTTTAGGGTACAAAACAGCAATTTCTGAGCTTTAGGAAGGGACTAGGTGGTCCACCGATGGATATCAACGCAGCCATGGGGCAGTTTTTCGATGAGAACGGCAATATCGCCGTGCCCGATGCACTGACGCTTTCCGGCATGAACGAGATGCTCTTCGCCGGGGCGAAGGCACAGGGAGAAGCCGACAAGGTCCTGTACCGCTACTGGGACTACAACGACTCCGCAGAAGGCGTGCTCCGCGAGTACACCCGCGAGGAGATCAACACCCGAATCAAGGCCGTGTGCGTGCGCCTGCAGCAGGTCACCAAGCGCGGTGACCGGGTGGCCATCCTCGCCAATAACTCGCCAGAGTACGTCTACAGCTTCCTTGGCATCATGTACGCGGGCCTGGTGCCGGTGCCGCTCTACGACCCGACCGAGCCGGGCCACGCTGACCACCTCACCGCCGTGCTGGATTCCTCCACCCCGGTGGCCGTCATGACCAACAAGCGCTCCGCCACTGCGGTCCGCGAGTTCTTCGCGGACCGCCCGGCCCCAGAGCGCCCACGCGTGCTCGTGGCCGACGCCCTGCCGGACAGCCTGGCTGAGCAGTGGCAGAACCCGGCCGAGCTGCTGGCCAAGCACCCGGAGCTCGCGCCGAAGAGCTCCGACGAGGCGTTCCTGCAGTACACCTCCGGCTCCACCCGCACCCCGGCGGGCGTGGTCCTGACGCACAAGTCCATCGTCACCAACGTGCTGCAGATCTTCATCGCCGTGAAGCTGCAGCCGCCGGTGCGCATCGTCAGCTGGCTGCCACTGCACCACGACATGGGCCTGATCCTCGCGGCTTTTGCCTCCATCTTGGGCATCCCGTTCGACCTCATGAGCCCGCGGGACTTCCTGCAGAACCCGGCGCGCTGGATCAAGCAACTGCACAAGCGTGACGACGAGGAGAACATCTACACCGTCGTCCCGAACTTCGCCCTGGAGCTGGCGACCCGCTACGCCAACCCCGCCGACGAGGCGAACGCGGAGCTGCTCGCGGGACTGGATCTCTCCCGCGTCGACGGCCTGGTCAACGGCTCCGAGCCGGTCACCCACGCCTCCGTGGAGCGCTTTCTCGACCTCTTCGCTAACTACCAGCTGCGCCGTGAGACGATGCGTCCGTCCTACGGACTGGCCGAGGCCTCCCTGCTGGTTACCACCCCACAGACCGGAAAGCGGCCGTGGACCCAGTGGTTCGACCGCGAGCAGCTCGCGGGCGGTACCGCGGTGGCGCTGCCGGAGGGTGATGAGGCAGCCATGCCGCTGACCTCCGTCGGTCAGGTCTGCCCCTGGCAGAGCCTCTGCATCGTGGACCCGGAGACCGGCAAGGAGCTCGCGGACGGCCAGGTCGGTGAGCTGTGGACTAACGGTGAGAACACCGCCGCCGGCTACCTCAACCGCGAGGAAGAGACCACCTACACCTTCCGCAACCACCTCCCCGCGGACCACCGCCTGCCGGAGAACTCCCGGGCGGGTAACGCGCCGGAGGATAACTGGATGCGCACCGGCGACCTCGGCGTCATCGTTGACGATCAGGTCTTCATCACCGGCCGCCTGAAGGACCTCGTCATCGTCGCGGGCCGCAACCACTACCCGCAGGACATCGAGGAGACGGCCGCCGCGGCGACGTCCCACGTCAGCCACGGCGCGATCGCGGCCTTCGCGGTGCCGGGTGCTGACCTGGGACAGGACGTCGAGGGTCTGGTCATCCTCGCGGAGCGCACTCCGGAGGCCTCCCCCGTGGAGGATGGCATTGCGGCCAACGACATCCGCGCGGCCGTGTCCAAGATCCACGGCCTGAAGCCGGCGGATATCCGCATCGTGGATGCCGGAAACATCCCGCGCTCCAGCGCAAACAAGATCGCCCGCCGTGTTGCGGCGAAGGCCTACTCGCAGGGCCAGTTCAACTAGAGTTAGGCGGCTCGTCCGTTAGGATGAAAGATTCACTAGGACGCGCCGCATTGCAACGAGAGGAATCACCCGGTCACCATGGCAGAAGATAACGTGGGTCGCGCTCAGCAGGACCACCCCCGGAGCGAAGCAGAGCTCCGGCAGTGGCTGCGTAACTGGGTATCGGAGACCACCGACACCCCGGAGGCGGAGATCCGCGACGATCAGCCACTGGAGGAATTCGGGCTTTCATCCCGCGACGTGGTGATCCTCTCGGGGGAGTTGCAGCGCATGACGGGCCTGTCGGTGGACGCCACCGTGGCCTATGAGCACAACTCCATCGGGGCGCTCGTCGACTACTTGAGTTCCCAAGGTCAGGCGAACGCCCCGGCGGCAACGTCCGCAAAGAGGCGCGCCGTGGGCGGCGAGCAGGCGCCGGGGGAGCGGGACATTGCCGTCGTCGGCATGGCCGGCAGCTACCCGGGTGCCCCGACCACCGACGAGTTCTGGGACCTGCTGATCAGCTACCAGGACGGTATCGGTGAGCTGCCGGAGGGCCGCTGGTCCGAGTGGGCAGAGAACCCGGAGATGGTTCGTCGCATGGCGGACGCGCAGCTCACGGGCGGTTACCTGCCGGACCTGGCGTCCTTCGATGCGGAATTCTTCGGGCTCTCCCCGCTGGAGGCCGCGAACATGGACCCGCAGCAGCGCATCTTGTTGAAGCTGACCTGGGAGGCCCTTGAGGACGCACTGATCCCAGCGAACTCGCTGCGAGGAGACAACGTTGGCGTGTTCATGGGAACCACGAACAACGACTACGCGAACCTCATCATCGCCGACCCGAAGGTCGCCCACCCCTATGCCCTGACCGGCAACTCCAGCTCCATCGTTGCCAACCGCATTTCTTATGCTTTTGACTTCCGGGGGCCGTCGGTTGCGATGGACACCGCCTGTTCCTCCTCGCTGGTGGCGATCCACCAGGCGGTTGGTTCCCTGCGCGACGGCAGCTCCGAGGTTGCGATCGCCGGTGGCGTGAATCTGCTGGCCAACCCCTTCGCTGCCGTTGCCTTCTCCGAGACGGGCGTGCTGTCCCCGACCGGCAAGATCCACGCCTTCTCTGAGGACGCCGACGGCATCGTGCGCTCCGACGGCGCCGGCGTGATCGTGCTCAAGCGCCTCTCCGATGCAGTGGCAGCCGGGGATAACATCCTCGGCGTCATCAAGGGGTCGGCGGTGAACTCGGACGGCCGGTCCAACGGCATCACCGCGCCGAACCCGGAGGCACAGTCCGCAGTGCTGCGCGCCGCCTACGAGGACGCGGGAATCGACCCGACGACCGTGGACTACGTGGAGGCCCACGGCACCGGCACCATCCTCGGCGACCCGATCGAGGCCCGCGCGCTTGGCGAGGTGCTGGGCGCGGGGCGCGATGCGGATCACCCGACCCTGCTGGGGTCGGCCAAGACGAACTTCGGCCACACCGAGGCCGCGGCGGGCGTGGCCGGCGTGATGAAGGTCCTGATGGCGATGCGCGAGGGCGTGCTGCCACCGAGCCTGAACTACGTGGGCCCGAACCCGCACATCGACTTCGACGCCCAGCGCCTCGAGGTGGTTGAGGATCCGCGCGAATGGCCGGAGTACTCCGGCCGCCCGGTGGCCGGTGTGTCCGGTTTCGGCTTCGGCGGCACGAATGCGCACGTGGTGATCGCAGCACCGACCGAGCAGGAGCTGCAGGACGCCGCCGCACTGAACGAGGAGCGGGCCGCTGGCAAGGCAGACGCCGGCTCGGACGCCGCCGCGGGCACGGACCCGGCCCGCCCTCTGATCGATTGGGAGGCATGCGAGACCCCAGCCGCTCTGCTGCCGGTCTCCGGATTCCTGCCCTCCCGCCGCCGCCTGGCCGCAGGCGACCTGCGCGACTGGTTGGCCTCGCACGAGTCCGCCGACCTGCTGGACGTCGCCGGAGCACTCGCTGGCCGCAACCACGGCCGCTCCCGCGGCATCATCCGAGCCACCAACACCACCGAAGCCATCGAGGGGCTGGAGCGCCTCGCCGAGGGCAAGAAGGGCTCATCCGTCTTCACCGCGGACTCTCCGGCTGCCACCGGCCCGGTCTGGGTCTACTCCGGCTTCGGCTCCCAGCACCGGAAGATGGGCAAGGAGCTCGCTGCAATCTCCAGCTTCTTCGCTGAGCGTCTCGCCGCGATCGACGAGATCGTGCAGCGCGAATCCGGCTGGTCGCTGGTGGAGAAGATCAACGACGACGAGCAGAACTTCGACCTGGAATCCGCCCAGGTCGCCATCACCGCCGTCCAGATCGCGCTGACCGACCTGCTGCGGGAGTTCGGGCTGCGCCCGGCCGCGATCGTCGGCCAGTCCCTGGGCGAGATCGGTGCCGCCTACGGCTCCGGCGGGCTGTCCCTGGAGGACGCCATGACCGTGGCCTGCCACCGCTCCCGCCTCATGGGCGAGGGCGAGGGTCAGCTCACCGGCGACCAGGCCGGGGCGATGGCCGTCATCGAACTGGGCCCGGACGCGCTGGAGACCTTCCGCGCCGAGCACCCGGAGTTCGCCAAGGTGGAGCCCGCGGTCTACGCCGCGCCGGGCATGACCACCGTCGGCGGCCCGCAAGCGGCCGTCGCCGCGCTCGTCGAGTACCTGGACGGTGAGGGCAAGTTCGCCCGCATGCTGGACGTCAAGGGCGCGGGGCACACCTCGATGCTCGACCCGATCCTCTCCGAGCTGCTCTACGAGATCGGCGGCATCACCGCCCGCCCGATCCACACGCCGCTGTACTCCACCGTCCACCGCGGTGAGGTCTACCAGCCGGGCGAGGCCGTGCACGACGCGGATTACTTCGTCCATTGCACCCGCCACCCGGTCTGGTTCTCGGACGCTACCGGCCAGCAGTTCAAGGACGGCTACCGCACCTTCGTGGAGCTCTCCGCCCACCCGGTCGCGCTCATGCCGATCATGAACAACGCCTTCGCCCACGACGCGGGCGACGCCAAGACCCTCTACGCGCTCAAGCGCAAGGAACCGGCCACGGAGACGCTGCTGAACCTCCTGGCGGAGCTCTACGCCGAGGGCGCCGAGCTGGACTTTGGTCGCCTGTACCCGCGCAATTTCGCACTCCAGCTGCCGGGCCAGCACTGGGTGGAACAACCGCACTGGACCGACGCGCACCCATCCGGTGGTGGCGCGCAGGGGTTGCCGGGCAGCCGCGTGGACCTGCCGGACGGCCGGGTGGCCTTCGCGACCCAGGCGGATCGCGTTGCCTCCCTGGAGGTGCTGGCTGAGGCGCTGGCCGACGAGCTCGCGCCGGGGCACGCCGTCAGCGCAGCACAGTCCCACGGGGTGCTGCCCGCAGCCGGTGAGATCACGACCATCGCCACCCGCACCCTGGGCGGCTGGTCCCTCCAGGTTTTCGACGTCGCCGGCACCGGCCAGGTCCTCGGCGAGGCCTTCGTCAGCATGCTGGATGGGGCCGCAGGCGCTGGCGCGACAGCTGCTGCACCAGCCGCTGCGGCTGCCAACGCCACCGAGGACGCAGGGCAGAAGCTGGGCGCGGTGACACAGTCCGCGCACGCCCTGCCGGAAGTCCAGGAGGGCGAGGCCCGCTGGACCCCGGACAGTGGGGTGAGCGTGGCCCAGCGGCTGCGGGAGATCGTCTCGGAATCCATGGGCTACGACGTTGAGGACCTGCCGGGCGAGCTGCCGCTCATCGACCTGGGCCTGGACTCCCTGATGGGCATGCGCATCAAGAACCGCGTGGAGTACGAGTTCGACCTGCCGCCGCTGCAGGTTCAGCAGCTCCGCGACGGCTCCGTGGACACCGTCATCGCCATGGTCGAGGCGGAGATCGCCTCCCGCACCAGTGAATCGGGTGCCGCAGAGCAGGCGTCCGAGGAGGCCGACGCTCAGCCAGCAGGTGACGCAGCGGACGACGCCGAGGGCGCTACCGACTACACCGTCAACACCGGGGGAGTCGCCCCGCGCGACGCCTCCGAGCGCCTCGTCTTCGCCACCTGGGCGAATATCAACGGCAAGGCGGCAGCCGGTGTCACCAGCCCGCTGCCGAAGATCAGCGCCGAGACCGCCCAGCAGATCGCCGAGCGCCTGAGCGAACGCTCCGGTGCCGAGGTCACTGCCGAGCAGGTTTCTGAGGCCACGGACCTCGCCGCCCTGGCGGATACCGTCCGCGCCAGCCTCGAGACTGCCGTCGAAGGCAATATCCGTGTGCTGCGCGCCCGCCCGGCTGGTTCCGAAAAGCCAAGCCTGTTCCTCTTCCACCCTGCCGGTGGCTCCTCGGTGGTCTACCAGCCACTGACCCGCCGCCTGCCGGAAGGCGTCCCCGTCTACGGCGTCGAACGCCTCGAGGGCAGCCTGAAGGAACGCGGCGCGGCCTACCTGGATGAGATCATCGCCCTGGCCGACGGCCGCCCGGTCGTGCTCGGCGGCTGGAGCTTCGGCGGTGCACTGGCCTACGAGGTCGCTTTCCAGCTTGCCCAGCGCGCCGCCGCAGGTGAGCCCAGCGCCAAGGTGCAGCGCATCGTCCTGCTGGATACCGTGCAGCCGGCCAACCCGGCGCCGGATACGAAGGAGGAGATGCACGCCCGCTGGGACCGCTACGCCGCCTTCGTTAACAAGACCTACGGCTTCGACATGGAAGTCCCGCACGAGCTGCTGGAACTGCAGGGCGAGGACGTCATGCTCGCGATGTTCCAGGAGATGCTGCAGTCCCCGGAGGCCGCGAGCCTCGGGCTGCCCGCGGGCGTGCTGGAACACCAACGTGCCAGCTTCGTGGACAACCGCATCCTCGAGTCCCTCGACTTCCACGCATGGGCGGCCGTCGAGGTACCGGTCACCCTCTTCCGCGCCGAGCGGATGCACGATGGTGCAATCGAGCTGGAACCGGCTTATCGTGATATTGCGCCGGACGGCGGCTGGGGCGAGATCGTCACCGAGTTGGATGTCATCCAGCTGCAGGGTGACCACCTCGCCATCGTCGACGAGCCCGAGATCTCGAAGGTGGGCCGCGCGCTCACCGAGGTGATCCAGGACACCCCGGCCACGGACGAAGAATCACAGGATGAGGAGTAGCCCCGACGTGTCTGAAGACTCTGCTGACCAGGCCAACCCGCAGGGTGAGGATACTGCTCCAGCGGATAGCAGTGTGTCCGCGAAGCTGAAGGACCTGCAACGCCGGCTCGAGCTGGCGCAGGACCCGGGCTCCGAGTCGGCGAAGGCCAAGCGCGACGCCGCCGGGCTGACTACCCCGCGCCAGCGCATCGACGCCCTCCTCGACGAGGGCTCCTTCACCGAGATCGGTGCCCTCGGCCAGGCCCCGGGCGACCCGACCGCCCCCTACGGCGACGGTGTGGTCACCGGCTATGGTCGCATTGGCGGCCGCCCCGTCGCGATCTACGCCCACGATAAGTCCGTCTTCGGCGGCTCCGTGGGAGAGACCTTCGGCAAGAAGGTCACTGAGGTCATGGACATGGCCACTCGCGTCGGCATCCCGGTCGTCGGCATCAACGACTCCGGCGGCGCCCGCATTCAGGACGCCGTGACCTCCCTGGCCATGTACTCCGAGATTGCGCGCCGCCAGGTTCCGCTCTCCGGTCAGAGCCCGCAGATCTCCATCCTGCTGGGCCCGTCCGCAGGTGGTGCGGTCTACGCCCCCGTGACGACGGACTTCCTTGTCGCCGTGGACGGTCGCACCCAGATGTTCGTCACTGGCCCGGCCGTCATCGAGTCCGTGACCGGCGAGAAGATCTCCATGGAGGAGCTCGGTGGGGCGCGCCAGCAGGCCCGCAACGGCAACATCAGCTACGTCGCCGCCAACGAGGATGAGGCCTTCAACTACGTCAAGGACCTGCTGGACTTCCTGCCCTCCTCGGCCTTCGACGAACTGCCCCAGTACTGGGCGCCGAACGACTCCCTGACGGAGCGGGATAAGGAACTGAACTCCATCATCCCGGACGACCCGAACGCCGGTTACGACATGATGGACGTGTTGACCCGCATCTTCGACGACGAAAACGTCCTTGAGGTGCAGGGTGACTACGGTTCCAACGTCATCACCGCCTACGCGCGTATCGACGGGCAGACGGTCGGCGTGATCGCAAACCAGCCGATGGTGCTGGCCGGCTGCCTGGACGCTGAGGCGGCGGATAAGGCCTCCCGCTTCATCCGCATCAACAATGCCTACAACATCCCGCTCGTCTTCGTGGTGGACACCCCCGGCTATCTGCCGGGAGCGGAGCAGGAGAAGGTCGGCCTGATCCACCGTGGCGCGCACCTGGGCTTCGCCCTGGCCGACGCGACGGTGCCGAAGGTCACCGTGGTGGTGCGCAAGGCCTTCGGCGGTGGTTATGCCGTCATGGGCTCGAAGAACCTCACGGCGGATGTGAACCTCGCGTGGCCGACCGCGCAGATCGCGGTGATGGGAGCGGAGGCCGCCGTCGTCATGATGAAGGGCAAGGAACTGGCCGCGATGCCCCCGGAGAAGCGGGTGGTGGCGAAGAAGATGTTCATGGACTTCTACAACGCCAACATGACCAGCCCCTATGTGTCCGCAGAGCGAGGCTACGTGGACGCGATCATCTCCCCGGAGGAGACCCGCGTGCAGCTGCGCCAGGCGCTGCGCCAGCTGGCGCACAAGCGCACACCGCGCGAGAAGAAGAAGCACACGATTTTGCCGATGTAGCCGCATCGGTGAGCGCACACAGCGTGGCGGAATCCCTCGAGTTCCGCCGCGCTCGTGTTGTTTTCGGCGTAGTATCCATAGTAATTTTTGGGTCCAAACAATTGGCCAACTAGATGGGAAATATATGACGACGCAGTCTCCGCTGAGCCAGATCAAGAAGCTCGCGAATAACCTCAAGTACTCGGCAGAGGGCCTCGCCACCGAGGTCTCTGCCGTGGGGCGCGGGCTGATCCCGGTGCTGCGCTCCGACATCGTCGCCAAGGGAGGGGGCGTGCGTGGCCAGCTCGCCTTCCTGGAGGGCATCGCCCGCTACGGCTTCAGCACCGCCCGCCAGATGCGCTACGCGGCTTTCCACGCCCCGGATCAGCTGGCCTTCATCGACGACATGGGGCAGCGCACCTACCGTGAGATGCTGGACGACGTCCAGGCCCTGGCCCGCTCCCTGCAGAGCCGCGGAGTGGGCAAGGGCGACCGAGTCGGCGTGATGTGCCGCAATAGCCGCGCGATCATCTATGCCATCGGCGCCAAGGGCTTCGTTGGCAC
The DNA here is from genome assembly GCF_030217065.1 of Corynebacterium sp. UMB4614. Lineage (NCBI taxonomy): Bacteria > Bacillati > Actinomycetota > Actinomycetes > Mycobacteriales > Corynebacteriaceae > Corynebacterium > Corynebacterium sp. UMB4614. The sequence goes on along the minus strand of NZ_JASONC010000007.1, from coordinate 48,609 downwards.
CAAGATCTTCCTGCTGAATATCGGCAGCTCCCCGGAGCAGCTGGCTAAGTCCATGGTGGAGCACGACCTGGACCTGCTGTACATCGACGAGGAGTTCGCCGAGCGCCTGCCGGAGGACCTCGGCGACTGCGAGATCATCATCGGGCACGCCGAGGACCTGGGCAACCCGAAGGTGCGGGACGCCTCCTGGCCGACCTTCCAGCAGCTCATTGATACCGCCCCGAGCGCGGAAGCTGAGAAGCTGCCCCTGTTCCCGAAGCGCGATCACATCATCATCATGTCCTCCGGTACTTCCGGGACGCCGAAGGGCGTGGCCATTCGGGAGCCGCTGATCCCAACCCCGCTGCGCGCGCTGGTCACCCGCGTGCCGTGGCGCGCGAAGATGCTGGTGCAGATGTCCGCCTCCATGTTCCACTCCTGGGGCTGGGCGAATATCAACCTCATCATCGCCCACCGGGCGACCGTGGTGCTGCGCCGCGTCTTCGATCCTCAGCAGGCGATGGAGGACCTGGTGAACTACCAGGTGGAGGGCATCATCACCTCGCCGATCTTCCTCAAGGAGCAGCTGCGGGTCGCCGAGGAGGGGGACTACGACGTCTCCCGCGTGAAGATGATCATCTCCTCCGGCCATGCGATGACCCCGGACTTCATCCGCGCGGTCCAGGCGAAGTTCGGCCCGGTGCTGGCGAACTTCTACGGCTCCACCGAGGCTTCCTCCTGCGTGATGACCACCCCGGAGGAGCTGGCAGAGGATCCGAAGCTCGCGGGCCGCGCCGTCACCGGCGTGCGCATCAAGATTTTGGACGAGGACGGCAACGAGCTGCCCCCGGGCCAGGTCGGCCGCATCTTCTGCCGCGGCGCGATGACGATGAAGCAGTACACCAACGTCCGCGACAAGATGGTGATCGAAAAGGGCCTGCTGGAGATCGGCGACAAGGGTTATCTCACCGAGGACGGCCGCCTGTACGTCCTGGGCCGCAACGACGACATGATCATCGTCGGTGGCGAGAATGTCTACCCGAAGTCCGTCACCGAGGTGCTGGAGCCCATGCCGGGCATCCGCGACCTCTTCGTCAAGGGCGTGGAGGACGAAGACACCTTCGCTCGCTTGGCCGTGTGGATTGTCCGGGAGGACGACGAGACCGGCCGGCGCCTCACGAAGAAGGCCGTTCAGGACTGGGTTCTGGAGAAGCTCGCCGAGCACTCCGTGCCCCGGGATGTCGTCTTCGTCGACGAGCTGCCGTACAACCCGACCGGCAAGGTCATGCCGCGCCAGCTTCCGGATTCCCGCATTCACGGCGAGCCCTAATTCGCGCTAGCGGCCCAGGCGCGCTGGGGGTGCGCTTCCTGGGGGGAGCGCGTCGGCGTGGGCCTGTGAGGGAGCGTGCGTGAGGCGTGTACGCCTGGAGGGAGCGTGCGTGATCCGCGCCCGTGCGGGGGCGTTCCCGGGGTTAGCCCTGCTGCTTGGCCTTGCGGTGCACGAAGAGCGTGATGAGCAGGGCCAGCACATAGAGCCCGGTGAGCCAGGCGAGCAGCGCCGCCCAGCTGATGTCGAAGAACTGGCCGGAGAGCGCGCCCAGCAGGGAGGAACCCAGGTAGTAGCTCAGCACATAGGTGCTGGAGGCCTCGGCGCGGTCCTTCTTTGCCGCCGCGCTCACCCAGCCGCTGGCCACGGAGTGGCAGGCGAAAAACGCGGCGGTGAACAGCAGCGCGCCGGTGACGGTGAGCCAGACCGTCGGGATAAACATCAGCAACAAACCGGCCAGTGCCAGCACCATCGCGACGGTGAGCGCCCGGCCCTGGCCGTAGGCTTGCACGGCCCGACCCGCCCGGGCGGAGGACCAGGTGCCGGAAAGATAGATGATGAAGACCGCGGCGGCCAGTGATTCTGGTAGCCCGTACTCGCCGATCAGGTGGAAGCCCAGGTAGTTGTACAGGGAGACGAAGGCGCCCATCAGCAGGAAGGGCAGCACGAACAGCCCGAGCAGCACCGGCGAGCGGAAGTGGCCCGCGAAGGCGGCGAGCTCGTGGGAGACGGTGATCTTCTTTGGCCGGAAGTTCTGCGAGGGAGGCAGCAGCACCAGCATCGCCAGGCCGATGAGGACGGAGACCCCACCCGAGGTCAGCACCGCGACGCGCCAGTCCGCGAATTCCAGCACCGCGCCGGGAATGAGGCGGCCGAAGAGGCCGCCGATGCTCGTGCCGGAAATATAGAAGCCCATCACCCGCGGCAGGTGTTGGGCGTCGATCTCCTCGGCGAGGTAGGTCATGATCACCGCGGGCACGCCGGCCACCGCCACGCCCTGCAGGGCGCGCATGAGCAGCAGCGAGCCGACCCCTGGCGCGATGGCCACCAGCAGACTCAGGAAGGTGGCGGCCATGACGCTGATCTGCAGGATGCGGTAGCGCCCCAGCCGCTCGGAGAGGATGCCGACGGGGATGACGGACAGCGCGAGCGCGCCCGTCGTCGCCGAGACGGAGAGCGCGGCGACGGTGGGGCTGATGCCAAAGTCCGCGGTGATGCTCGGCAGCACCGCCTGGGTGACGTACATGGCGTTGAAGGACGCCAGACCGGCGAAAAGCGCGCCGATCAGTGCCCTCTTGTAGCCCGGATCGGTTGGTGTGAGCCCCCTAGATACGCCAGCGGCGCCGGCCGTCCCCTCCCGGGCGGCCGACGCCGTCGTTTCTGGCTCCACGTCCTCCGTTGCGTGATTCTCTGTGTGGCTCATGCCACTAATTATGCACTTAGGGGGCTAGCGACGTGCCCTTGGGTAGGTCGATGCGGTCCGAGGAGACCACGTAGGCCTCCATGGTGCCGTCCAGCATCCGCAGCTTCTCGGAGAGCGCGTCGGGCTGGCCGAGCCCCATCTTCGCGGCTTCCTTCTTGATCTCCTCCGGCGCCCAGGAGGCGTCGATGGTGATCGGGATTGTCTTTACCCCGGCGATCTCCGGGGTGATGGTCAGCTTGCTCACGATGATGTGGAAGTTGCCGCTCAGCACGCTGGTCTTGCCGGGGCCGGTGCGCTGCCAGATCGGTCCCGCGGACTGGCCGGGCATCTCCATGGCCAGGTTCTGCAGGACGGCCTTGTCCGCGTCGATGCGCAGTGCCGGCTTCGGCCCCTGCTGGGTCTCCAGCGTGATCAGGGAGAGCTTCATGTTGCCCAGCAGCGAGGTGGAGTCGGTCGTGATCTGGAAGGTGTTCCCCGGGATTCCCTGCAGTCCCTCGATGGGGGTTGGGGGAGTGAGATCCATCTCGTATTCCTCCGGGATCTCCGGGAGCTTGGGCGCCTCTCCCAGCTTCGGGAGGTCAGGCAGCTTCGGGGGATCAGGGAGTTTTGGGGTTTCCGGCAGCTTGGGCGCGGCAGGCCGCTGCTGTGCCGGGGGCTTCGCCGCCCCCGGGGCCTTGGGCGCGCCCGGCAGATCCGGGAACTTCGGCAGCTCCAGCTGCGCCTGCGCCGGTGGCGCTCCCGCCGTGGCAGTCAGGGCCGCGGCCAGTCCGGTCGCGGTGACGGCGGCGAGAACCGCAACAGCGGTGGAATTGCTGGCCCCGGGGGTCTTGCTCGACTCGGTGGTGGCCCGCTCCGCCTTCTGCTGCTTCTTGGCCTCCCGCTGCGCGGCGAGTTCCTCCTTGGAGGATTCCGTCCAGGACAGTGCCAGGGCGCCACCCACCAGGGCCAGCAGGGTGCCGAGCACGAAGCCACCGAAGTTGGACGTCGGCAGCGCGACGATGCCCAGGATGATGCCAGCCACGCCGGTGAGGATGCGGCTGCCGCCCCCGAACCACGTCATCAGGCCGCAGGCGATCAGCAGGGCACCGATGATGAAGGTGGACACCCCGGAGATTGTCGAGACCTGGATGATGATGTTCGAGACCTCCAGTGAGAGGTACGCCGGGGTGAGGATCACGACCCCACCCAGCAGCATCAGCAGCCCGGCGAAGAAGGGGCGGCTGCGCCGCCACTGAGTGAAAGAGGGGCGGCTGCCCCGCCCCTGGGTGAAACCGGAACGGCGCTGGGCATCCGTGGTTTCGTTTCCATCATCGCCAGCGGCGGCGTCTGCATCCGCGTCTGGAGTGGTTGACAGCTCTTGGGTATCCGCGTTCTCGGCTGCGGGGGTGCCACCGGTGCTCGCCGCGTCGGTGGCTGCCGCCTCCGCCGCCGCACCGTTAGCACTCTGCGTCATCTGGATTCACCAGTGTGATCTCGCTACCCGCCGCGGTGAGCTGATCTGCGGACAGCGAGGATGCGTGCATGGTCTGCCCGTCGGAGATGAGCTTCTCGGCCGCGATACCCCACGCACCGGGGGCAGCATTTTTGTCGACCTGGTTCGCATCGATGCCGATCTGTGGCTTGACCAGAGTCATGCCACCGCTCAGATCAGGGGCACCGATGATCATGTTCTCGGCTTCCATGTTCTGGCCCGGCACGAGCATCTGGAACTTTTTCTCCCCAATACCCGGCACCTTGATCGGTGCGGACATGCACACGTCGGACACGCGGGCCTTGGTCATCTTGATGCGGGAGACCGTCTCCTCGCCATTGGCCAGCTTGTCGGAATCGACGAAGAGGGAGAAGCCGTCCGCGTCCAGACCGCCGACGTCCATGTTGAAGATCGTGTTGGACAGCGCCAGGTTGGCGGAGATCCCGCCTTCGGCCATGGCGACGCCCATTCCCCCGGATGCCAGCAGGCCGACACCCAGAATTCCTGCGAATCGAAGTTTCCTTGTGTGTCCCATGTCACAGAATACTAGGCGCGCAAAACTAAGTTTCGTGCAAACTTCGTGAAAAATTCTTCAAAAAAGTGTCAGGCGGCTGGGGAGGTTTAGCTCTTTCGCGCCCGGAGCTGGGCGATTCCGCGCCAACCGAAGAGCAGCAGCGCGGACATCACTGTGGCCACCAGGATGAAGGACCAGTGCGGGATCGCCGAGTTGCGGATACCCCAAATATCCAGCCCGACGATGAGGCTGCCCAGCCACACGAATACCCCGGTGCGCAGTGCCCGGCCGGCGGCGCGGGCACCCGTGGCAAGTAGGATGCCCCAGACGATCGCCGCCCCCAGCATGAAGGGCCAGGCGGTGTCCACCCAGCGCAGGACGCTGAAGCCCGAGCCGTCGTCGTGGGCCAGGCGCGCGAGCAGCGCGAAGATCAGCAGCGCCAGAAGATCCAGTACGGGCGCGAGGGCGCTGGAGGTTGGCGCGGTGGTGGGGGCAGCAGCGTTGTGCGGGGCAGTAGACATGCCCTCAGCTTAGCCGGAGGTGGGACCGGGGTTCTTGGGCGCTTCGGGGGAGGTCTTCGAGCCTGTACTCGGGGCAGCCTCAGCGGCTGGCTTCGGGGCGTCGGCCTCAGAACCCGGTGCTAGCTCGCGAGGGTTGGGCAGTTTTGCCACGAGGTAGATGAGCCAGCCCAGCCCCACGAGGCCGACGAAGCTGAACATGCGGAAGACAATCACGGCGGCGAAGGCCTGCCCGGAGGTCAGCCCCGCAACCCCCACGAGGGTAGTGGTCAGCATGATGTCCACCGGACCCAGCCCGCCCGGGGTGATCTGCGCCTGCCCGACCAACTTGGCGGAGATGAAGCTCAGCACCACCCCGGCGATCGGCGCCTTCGCCCCCACCGCGTAGGTGCAGGCCAACAGGCAAATGATCTCCAGGATCCAGTTCAGCAGGGACCAGTTAATCGCCAGCGCGAGCTTCGGCAGCGGCAGCTCCACCGTCGCAAGCTGCTCGGAGAAGCCCGCGAGCTGCTCCACGTGCCGATCTTCCGGCTTCTTGCGCCAGCGGTTGAAAGCCCGCAGTCGGGCGATCAGCCAGTCCTCCACCTTCTTGGGGTTGCGAGCGGCCCAATTCGTTAAGGACGCCAACACCACCAACACCACAAGCGAAACAGCCAACGTGAGTGGATTGACCTTCAGCCCAAGGAAGAAGACCGAGCCGATGCCCAGCAATGCCATGCCCGCACCCGAGAGCAGGCCGGAGAAGACCATGTACCAGCTGGCGATCACCGGCGTCGCGCCCCACTTCAGCTGCTCCCGGAAAATCATCGCCACGGAGATGGCAGGACCGCCGGGAAGGGATGCGGACCAGGCATTCGCGACCAGCCCCAGCACATTGGCTGAGAGGCGCCGGACCTTGATCCCCGCCGAGCGCAGCAGCACGACCATGACCTCCGCCTGCGCGAACATCGACAGCAGGACGGTCACTACGGCGAGCAGCAGCCAGCGGTTATCAGCAGCCTTGAGCTCCTCCCACCCGTTTTCCAGGAAACCGAAGTGGCGGTGCGCCATGAACGCGATGGCGGCGAGCACCGCCAGCGAGAGGGCGATCCGGGTGAGGGGGGAGCGGAAGAAAGCGGAGGTCTTGGCGAGCACTAGTCCTGGCGCCCCTCCTCGCGGCCCCCCTCTTCACGGTGCCCCTCCTCACGACGCTTCAGCTCCGCCATGAGTTTCTCGAAGGGTACGGTGCGCCCACGCTGCCCGGCATCCTCAGCCTCCGGCGCAACAGTCGGCTCAGCAGCAGCCTCGTTGTCTGTGTCGACGTCGCCCTCGACGTCGGTCTCAACGTCTGCCTCGGATGCCACGTCGGCGGTGGTCATTGCGTCGACGTCGGCATCTGTGGCGGCCGCGTCCTCGTCGTCCGTGTCCTCCGCGTGGTCCTCGTCCGCAGCTTCGACGTCCTCCGCGAACTCGGCATCCTCGGTGCGCTCACCGTCGACGTCCACGTCCTCGTGCTCATCTTCGGCGTGCGCCTCGGGGAGCGGTTCCGGCAGGGGCTCCCGCTGGCCGGAGTACTGCGGGGCCGGATCGGTGGCTGCGTTAGCCACCGCATCGGTCGTGGGCTCGGATGCCGGAGCGCCAGCACCCACCAGCGCCGGCTCGGCCACGCCCACGGCGACCGGGGAATCAGCCAGCTGCTCGTTGTGGCCGACCTTCTCAGACAGTCGCTGCACCCAGCGGGGCGCCCACCAGTTGTCCTCGCGCAGCATGTGCATCACGGCCGGGACCAGCAACAGGCGGATGACGGTGGCGTCCAAAATGAGGGCCGTGATCATGCCGTAGGCGATGTACTTCATCATCACGATGTCCGAGAAGCCGAAGGCGCCCGCGACCACGATCATGATCAGAGCGGCGGCGGTGATGATCCCGCCGGTATTAGCCACGCCGAATCGGATTGAGCGGTCGGTGCTCTCCCCGTGGGAGCGGGCCTCCACCATGCGGGAGACTAGGAAGACCTCGTAGTCCGTGGACAAGCCAAAGAGGATTGCCACGATGAGCACCAGGATCGGGCTCATCAGCGGACCCGGGGTGAAGTTGAACAGGTCCGCGCCCACACCGTCGACGAAGAGCAGGGTCAGCACACCCAGGGTCGCGCCGATACCCAGCACGTTCATGATCACGGCCTTCGCCGGGATAATCAGCGACCCGAAGACCAGGGCCATGAGCACGAAGCTAACTACCACGATGTAGAGCATCATCCACGGCAGCTTGTCGAACAGCGCCTGGATGGACTCCTGCTCCATGGCCGGGGTGCCGGCGACCAGCACCTCAGCGCCCTCGGCATTCAGGTCCTCCAGCTCCTCGACGATGCGCTTGTAGTCCTCGCGGTCGGCGATGCCGGTGGACAGCACCGTCGTGTCGTCCTTCGTCGGCTGCGTGACGCGGAACGGACCGGTCAGCCCGGTGATGTCGTTGGCCTCCCGGTAGACCTGGGCAACAGCCTGCTGATCGCCCTGAATGACGAGCTTGATCGGGTTCGTGCGGAAGGCCGGGAACTTCTCGTCGAAGTTATTCTGCGCCACGCGAGTGGTCTCGTTCGGCGGCAGGTAGGTCTCGTTGATACCACCGAACTTGATGCCAGCTATCGGGGCGGTCAGTGCCAGCAGCAGCGCGACCAGCAGGAAGGTCACGGCCTTGGAGTGGCGCATCGCGAAGGCCGGGATGCGGCCCCAAATCGTGTTGATCTGTTCGTCGCGGGTGCGGGTCTTGTGCTTGCGCACAGCCCACTTATCGATGTTGTGGCCCAGCATGCCGAAGATACTCGGCAGCACCATCACGGAGAGCAGTGCAGCCAGGCCGACCGCGCTCATCGCGCCGAAGGCCACGGACTTCAGGAAAGCCTGCGGGAAGATCAGCAGGCCGGAGAGCGCGACGGCCACCATCGCCGCGGAGAAGACCACCGTCTTGCCGGCCGTCGCGGTGGTGTTTCGCACCGCGGTGGGGACGTCGCTGCCCTCGGCGAGCTCCTCGCGGAAGCGGGAGACCATGAACAGGCCGTAGTCGATCGCCAGGCCCAGGCCCAGCAGGGTGACGACGGAGATCGCGAAGACGTTGATCTGCGTGGTCGCCGCCAGCAGGGAAAGCACGCCCAGGGAGCCGAGGATGGACAGCACACCCACCAGCAGCGGCATCAGCGCGGCGATCACGCCACCGAAGACGATGAGCAGCAGCACGCCGACCGCCGGCAGGGCGTAGATCTCGGCGCGGGAAATGTCCCGGGACATGCCGGAATCCAGCGCGCCGGCCACCGCGGTCTGACCCGCGATCTCCGTCTTCAGTCCCGGCACCTCGATCTTGGCCAGGTCATCCTCGATGGCGCGCAGGTTGTTCAGGACGTCCTCGTCCTCACCCTTCATCGCCAGGGAAGCGAAGGCGGCGTCGCCCTCCGGGGTGGCCATTTGGCGTGGCCCGTTGGCCCAGTAGGAGTTGATCGTGCGGATGTTATCCGGGTACTTCTCCTCCAGGGCGGTCAGCTGCTTCGTTAGCGATTCCTTGACCTCCGGGGTGGTCACCGACTGCGGCTTGTCGCCCGTGACCAGCAGAATCACGTCGCCCGAGTCGTCGCGACCGAAGATCTCCTCCTCGATCTCCTTCGCCCGGGTGGACTGCGAGCCGGGGTCGTCCCAACCCTCCTGGCTCAGCCGGTTCTCCAGCTGCATGCCCACGGTCGCGAAGAGCGCGAGCACCGCCGCGATGATGACCAGCGGGATGACCCGGCGGAAACGGTAGGCGAAATTTCCCCAAGCGCTAAACATGGAAGTTGTTCTCCGAAGGGTTGTGGTGGTTGTTGTCCCTGCGCTCGGCAAGCGCAGTCAGCGGGCGGAAAGGTTGCAGCCAAGCGCCCTCGTCCGGCAGGTTGTCCAGGCTCACGCGCGGCAGCGGTTCGCGGAAGACTCCGGGGATATCCTCCAGGTCCACGAAACGCAGCTTCTCGTTGCCCAGCACCCAGGCGACATGCTCCCGGAAGCCGATGACGGTGACGGGGATGTCCTCGGAGAGCTCCTCCAGGGTCTCCCGGAAGTTCTGGCCGTCCGCGCTGGCGACGATCAGCCCGTCGAGAATGCCCTCCGAGTGACGGCGACGGATGAGGTCCAGCATGTCGGCGTCGACGTCCGATTCCTCGGTGATCTTGGGCTTGGCGAAGACCGCGAAGCCCACGTTGCGCAGGGCTTCCACCCAGGGGCGGACGACGTCAGCGCCACCGGGGGTGATGTTCGTGAAGACGGTCGCTTCGGGCTCGATCAGTTCCTCACCGCTGAGCCCGAAGTCCTCGTTGAGCTGCTCGGTTTCGTCGATAACCCAGCGGCCCACCGCGTCGAAGCGGGGACGGTGGGCGGCGGTGGGGCGAGCCCCCAGGATCGCGCCCAGCCCCATGTCGATATTCGGGGCATCCCACACCAACAGGAGGGTGGGGCGGGTCTCGGTGGCGGCACCGTAGGAGCGATGCTGCTCCCCGACGGTGGTGCCGGCACCGGAAGAAGAAGGACTAGTCATATGCGGGATAAATTGTGATGAAACGTTGTCAGCGGTGAGAAAACCACTTAAGGAAAATCTGGAATAGGGATCAATCCAAACTACCACCGGTTACCCCGCGTCCCTAGGAGCTATTTCCCAGGGAAGACTAACGAGCGGCTACTTCTTCGTCCACAGGTATTCCTTAATAGTGTGCTCCTTGCGCAGGCCCTTGTCCTCGAACTTCGTGAGCAGCTGGCGGTCCACCAACTGGCCGAGGTGGCCGCGCCCGTCGTCTGCTCCGCTGGCGAGCTCCTCGGGCCAACCGATGTATTCGAGCTGCGGCTCTGCGTTCACGAGCTCGTCGATCCACTCGGCGTACTCCGCGTGATCGGTGGCGATGTGCAGGATGCCGCCCGGGCGCAGCCGGCTGGCGATGAGGTGCAGCGTGCCGGTCTGCACGATGCGGCGCTTGTGGTGGCGGGCCTTGGGCCACGGGTCCGGGAAGAAGATACGCACCCCGGCCAGGGACTCGGGCCGGAACATGCGCTGCAGCACCTCCACGCCGTCGCCCTTGATCATGCGGATGTTCTCGATCCCTTCGCGGCTGACCGCACCGACGAGCTTGGCCAGGCCGGGGCGGTAGAGCTCGACGGCGACGATGTTCTTATCGGTCTCCAGCGGGGCCATTGCGGCGGTGGAGGTACCGGTGCCGGAACCGATCTCCACGATCGTGTCCGCATGGCGGCCGAACCATTCATCCAGGTCGATGTACTGCTCGTTGACCTGCTCGTTGAGCTCCTTGCCAAGGCGCGGCCAGTTGGCTTCCCAGGTGGCCTCCTGGTTATCGGTGAGCGTGCCGCGGCGGAAGGCGAAGCTGGATAGCCGTGGGTAGTCGCGGCCGTCGTTGAACACCGTCTGAAGTGGGCGCCTGCCGGTGCCTCCGGTAACTTCCGTCGCCGGTGCGGAGTTTTCTTCCGAAAGGGCTTGCTGGTGGTCGTCCTGTGGGGAATTATTGGAGCTAGTCATCGTCATCATTCTTGCAGATGGTCTGGTTTTCCGGGAGTTTCGGCGTGGGGTACGCCGCCCGGGGCCTAAGGCGATGGGGGAGAGCCCGGGACAAGCCCGGGGAAATGGGGGAAAGATGAAGACTATTGCCGTGATCGGCCCGGACGAGGCCGAGGCGAAGAAGGTCGCCGAGCAGCTCACCGGGGTGCGGGCGGTGCCGGGGGCGGGGCCTGGGAAGGACATCGACGGGGTCGTCGCTGTCGCGGGGGAACCCACCGAGGAGGCCGTGGAGATCGTCCAGGCGGTCGCCCGCAACATCGGGGTGGTCGCGGTGCTCAGCGACCACCGCTGGCCCAACATCCCAGGGGTCCATGTTCTTGGCTCCCAGGACATCGCCGGCCTACAGCGGTTGATCGACCGGCTCTACGTGGACGCCAAGCAGTGGGAGCTGGCGGCGCGCCGGGCGGATCAACAGCGCCTCGAACAGGTCCGCGTGGCGATCCGGCTGCGGATGCAGCGCTTCATCCGAGAGGGGTGCTCCGCCGCAGACCTGGGGGAAGCTGGCTCGGGCGGTCGCGAGCTAGCTCACCGGCGATTCCTGGCGGAGCTGCGGGTGGCGGTCTTAAGTCAAGGGATCCTCTGCCCACCGGTGGATACCGCGCTTCCGCCGGCCGCCAAACCGGTGGAAGTGCCCGGCCGTGCCGCGCAACTGGCCACCCTGGCAGCTGGGGTGCTGGGCGCGGTCGGCCTGCTGTTCGCGGTGGGTCGGCTGGCGGGCTACCCGTGGTTGGGGCTCAGCCTGGGGCTGCTCGCGGCGGTGGCGCTGGGATGGTTCCGGCTCAGCGCGCAGCAGCGGGCTATCGACCAGGCTCAACGAGAGGCGGACTTCCGCCTGCTCCAGGAAGCCTGGAGCGCACAAGTTACAGAGACGATCACCCGCATGAACATTCCGCGGGTGGCTGAGCAGCTGACGCTGCGAACGGGGGTATAAGGCATGGATTTTCTTGGCGATATCTTTTCCCATCTACCGGTGGAACCGGACGCCACGGGGAGGCAGGACATGGTCTTCTCCGTTGGTGGCTCGGAGTATGCCATCCCCAATCCGCAGGGTTTAGACTCCGCGACATTCACCGGCGAGGACGGCGTCACCACGGTCTCTGACCTGGACGGTGACGGGCACGTGGACTACGTCAGCAACGTCTCCTACGACGGCAAGTGGACAGCCTGGCGTCCTGATGGGGCGGCGGATGCGAAAGGAAACGGGCAACAAATGAGTGAGCCTGTGGAGGGGGTGGCCGAATCCACCCCCAATGAGGTGAGCAAAACCTGGGATGCCGGGCGCTGGGAATGTGTGGACCGGGGGGAGTGGGGCTAGTGTGGGGGTGAAGAAAAACTCTGCGCATCAGCACTCATCAGCACGAATGAGCACCTCAGCGCCTGCGACGCGAATCTGTGCGTCGGGGCAGGGGACGCAGACTCGGTTGGAGTAGTCCACACAAAGGTGGGCAATTCCGGCTGATCCGTGAGTCTGGTCCCCACATCCGCTCTCAGAACCGATAGTGTTGAGCCAGAGAAATAGCCGAGCGTTAGGAAAATATTCGATGACTATCCGAGGGCTTGTCGGCGAGGCACCCACCAAGAACCAGGAGCTGCTGGACTGGATCGAAGAATCCGTAGAGCTGTTCCAGCCGGACTCCGTCGTATTTTGTGACGGCTCCGACGAGGAGTGGAACCGGCTAGCCGAGCAGCTGGTCGAGGGAGGCACCCTCATCAAGCTGGACGAGGAGGCACAGCCGAATAGCTTCCTCGCACGCTCCAACCCGACCGACGTGGCTCGCGTCGAGTCCCGCACCTTCATCTGCTCCGAGAAGGAGGAGGACGCCGGCCCGACCAATAACTGGGTCGAGCCAGAGAAGATGCGCGAGGAGATGCGCCAGCACTTCTCCGGCTCCATGCGCGGCCGCACGATGTACGTCGTCCCGTTCTGCATGGGCCCGATCTCTGACCCGGAGCCGAAGCTGGGCATCGAGCTCACCGACTCCGCCTACGTCGTGATGTCCATGCGCATCATGACCCGCATGGGTGCAGAGGCTCTGGCGAAGATCGACGAGACCGGTCAGTTCGTCAAGGGCTGGCACAGCGTCGGCGCTCCGCTGGAGCCGGGCGAGAAGGACGTCCCGTGGCCGTGCAATGACACGAAGTACATCACCCACTTCCCGGAGGACCGCGAGATCTGGTCCTACGGCTCCGGCTACGGCGGCAACGCCATCCTGGCCAAGAAGTGCTACGCCCTGCGCATCGCGACCGTCATGGGCCGCGACGAGGGCTGGATGGCCGAGCACATGCTGATCCTGAAGCTGATCAGCCCGGAGGATAAGGCGTACTACATCTGTGCCGCCTTCCCGTCTGCCTGCGGTAAGACCAACCTGGCGATGCTGCAGCCGACGATCCCGGGCTGGCGAGCGGAGGTCGTCGGTGACGACATCGCGTGGCTGCGCTTCGGCGAGGACGGCCGCCTGTACGCCGTGAACCCGGAGAACGGCTTCTTCGGCGTGGCACCGGGTACCAACTACGCCTCCAACCCGGTCGCGATGAAGACCATGGAGCCGGGCAACACCTTGTACACCAACGTCGGCCTGACCGACGACAAGAACGTCTGGTGGGAGGGCCTGGAGAACAAGCCGGAGCACCTCATCGACTGGCTGGGCAACGAGTGGACCCCGGAGTCCGAGGACAAGGCCGCTCACCCGAACTCCCGCTACTGCTCGCCGATCTCCCAGTGCCCGACCGCGGCACCGGAGTACGACGACCACCGCGGCGTGCCGGTCTCCGCGATCCTGTTCGGTGGCCGCCGCGCGGACACCGTCCCGCTGGTGACCCAGGCCCGCGACTGGAACCACGCCACCTTCATCGGCGCGACGATGGCTTCCGGCCAGACCGCCGCTGCAGCCGAGGCAGCGGTGGGCTCCCTGCGTCACGACCCGATGGCCATGCTGCCGTTCATCGGCTACAACGCCGGTGACTACCTGCAGCACTGGATCAACATGGGCGAAAAGGGCGGCGACAAGATGCCAGAGGTCTTCCTGGTCAACTGGTTCCGCCGCGGCGAGGACGGCCGCTTCCTGTGGCCGGGCTTCGGCGAGAACTCCCGCGTCCTGAAGTGGATCGTCGACCGCATCGAGGGCCGCGTCGAGGCCGATGAGACCGTGGTTGGCTACACCGCTCGCTACGAGGACCTCGACACCGAGGGTCTCTCCGAGCCGGAGGAGGACATCCGCGAGGCGCTGAGCGTCCACCCGGAGGAGTGGGACCGCGACGTGGCCTCCAACGAGGAGTGGCTGAAGTTCCTGGGCCCGAAGGTTCCGGCCGAGGTCTGGGAGCAGCACGAGGCGCTGAAGCAGCGCATCGAGGCTGCCAAGTAAGCGCCTAGAAGCCTTCGCAAGAACGACGGCTCCCGCCCACTGGGTGGGGGCCGTTTTCTCGTGTTAAAGGGGGGCTTGCTGCGGGTAGGGCGGTAGCTCTTGGCGAGACCCCCTGGATGCGGCTGTGCTGGCAGGTGATCGTCTGCCTAAGCACCGAAGGCAGAGCCCAGCACGCCCACCTGTAGAAAGAGCAACCCCCCGGCGCCACCATCGCGGTGGGGCCGGGGCGGATGCTTAGCAGCCCGGGGTAGGGCTTAGCGGCGGAGCATTAGCCGATCGCGTTGTGCTCCCAGGCGGACAGGCCGGCGGTGGCGCCGGTGCCCGTGGCGATCACGATCTGCTTGTACGGCACGGTGGCGCAGTCGCCAGCGCCGTAAACGCCCGGCACGTTGGTCTTGCCCTTGGCGTCGATGACGATCTCGCCCATCTGGTTCAGCTCCACGCCGGAGCCCTCCAGCCACTTGGTGTTCGGCAGCAGGCCGATCTGGATGAACAGGCCGGAGAGCTCGAGGGTCTTGACCTCACCGGTGGTGCGGTCCTCGTACTTCAGACCCGTGACCTCCTTGCCGTCGCCGATGATCTCCTTCGTCGCGGCGGAGGTGACGATGTCGACGTTCTTCAGGCTGCGCAGGGTGTCCATGAGGACATCGTCGGCGCGGCAGGTGTCTGCGAACTCCAGGACGGTGAGGTGGTTGACCACACCGGCCAGGTCGATGGCGGCCTCGACGCCGGAGTTACCGCCACCGATGACGGCGATGTCCTTGCCCTTGAACAGCGGGCCGTCGCAGTGCGGGCAGAAGGAGACACCCTTGTTGCGGTACTCGTCCTCACCTGGAACACCCATGAGGCGCCAGTTCGCGCCCGTGGCGACGATGACTTCGCGGGCCTTGAGGGAGGCGTTCTCGCCGAAGTGGACGGTGCTGAGCTCGCCGTCCTTGCCTGGGGTCAGGCCGGTTGCGGACTGTGCCTTGATGACGTCGATCTCGTAGTCGTTGACGTGTGCCTCGAGGTTCGCGGCGAAGGTCGGGCCATCGGTCTCCGGGACGGAGCTGTAGTTCTCGATGGACTGGGTATCCAGCACCTGGCCACCGAAGCGCTCACCGACGATGCCGACGCGCAGCCCCTTGCGGGCGACGTAGATCGCGGCGGTCGCACCAGCCGGGCCCTGGCCGACGACGAGGACGTCGTAGGGCTCCTTTTCGTTGAGCTTCGCGGCTTCGCGCTCGGCGTGGCCGTCATCGAGGCGGGCGACGAAGTCCTGGATGTCCATGCGGCCGGAGGCGAACTCCTCGCCGTTGAGGTAGACGGTCGGGACGGCCTGGATGCCCTTCTCGTTGACCTCGTCCTGGAAGAGGGAGCCCTCCACCGCGGTGTGCTTGATCCGCGGGTTGATGACGGACATCGCGTTCAGCGCCTGCACCACGGTCGGGCAGTTCTGGCAGGTCAGGGACATGTAGGTCGTGAACTCGAAGTCCCCGTCCAGGGCTGCGACCTGGTCGATGAGGTCCTGCTCTTCCTTGATCGGGTTACCGCCGACCTGGAGGAGCGCCAGCACCAGGGAGCTGAACTCGTGGCCCATCGGGATGCCCGCGAAGCTCACGCCGATGTCGCTGCCTGCACGCTGAATGGTGAAGGAAGGCTTGCGCTCGTGAAGCTCGTCGTCCTGGCGGGCGGTGATGTTATCGGAGAGTGCCGCGATGTCCTCGAGCAGCTGCTTGAGGTCTGCGGACTGGCTGCGGTCGTCGAGGGAGTAAACGAGCTCGACCTTCTCGGTGATGCGGTCGACCAGCTGGCTGAGCTGGGACTTCAGGTTGTCGTCTAGGAGCTTCTTGGCCATGGTTAGCTGCCTCCTTCAAGGCGTGTGTGTAGTGCGGGGCCGGTATGGGCGGTGATTTATGAGTGCTTTATGGGGTGGCTCGGGCGTGTGGCGCGAAGCGACAGATAAGGGGAAAGGGCGGGCGGGCAGTGAGCCCGCCCGCCCTTAGCATTCGCGGCTGCGAGCTTGAGCCGCTTAAAAGATCTGGAAGCTAAAGGCTAGATCTTGCCAACCAGGTCGATGCCCGGGGTCAGGGTGTCCTGGCCCTCTTCCCACTTCGCCGGGCAGACCTCGCCTGGGTGCTCAGCGACGTACTGGGCAGCCTTGATCTTGCGGACCAGCTCGGAAGCGTCGCGGCCGATGCCCTCGGCGGTCTGCTCGATGTACTGGATGATGCCCTGCGGGTCGACCAGGAAGGTCGCGCGGTCGGCCTGGCCGACGCCCTCGCGCATGTTCTGGAAGTTGCGGGTCAGGTCGCCGTTGGAGTCGCCGATCATCGGGTAGTTGACCTTGCCGACCTCCTCGGAGGACTCGTGCCAAGCCTTGTGCACGAAGTGGGAGTCGGTGGACACGCCGTAAACCTCAACGCCCATCTTCTGCAGCTCCTCGTAGTGGTCTGCGAGGTCGCCGAGCTCGGTCGGGCAGACGAAGGTGAAGTCGCCTGGGTAGAAGAAGAAGACGGACCACTTGCCGAGGACGTCGTCCTTGCTGACCTCGGAGAACTCACCGTTGTGGAAAACCGGGTTCTTGAAATCCAGAATCTCAGTGTTGATCAGAGACATATGAACTTCCTTCCTGCTTTGTCGCTTGAATTGTCTGCCCTGTGGTGACCGGGCGCACAGGCCGGTGGTGGCCTGCGGAATTCCCGGGGTGGGCATTCACTATTTAAGGGTACCTAGCTGCGGCGGGCTTCGCTGCCGTAGCTTCTGCTCATTAATATAGCAGAACCTTTCAATTATTCAAGCCCCAATAGGTGAGGGCTATAACAAGTCTTCACTTTGGAGCTCTGGGCGTGTCACTGCATTGCGGGTGGAGGGATGGCTGGGTTGTCGCGGCGCGCAGCGGGGGTGCGGCGGATGCTCCGCCAGTGTCGTGTGCCTGCCGCGCGAGCAGTGTGTGCGGCGCCGCCGCGCGAGTTCCGTCATATGACCGCCTTGTGTGTTTTGCAGAGTTTGATGCCGGAAATTGGCGGAAAAGCGACATTAAACTCTGCAAAACGGATCAGTGGGGTGGGGTGAGCGGGTTGATGCGGGAGCTAGTAAATGGGTATCAGTCAGTGCTTGGTGGAGGAAGGGGCGAGTTGTAGACCGTTCGGTCTTCTTCAATGGGGGTAAAGTTATGCCGGGTTACCTGCGTGAATGATGTCTATGGGGTGAAAACTAGACAGAGCGGTACGTTTTGCGCTTTACAAACTTCCGGCGGGGCACTAATGTTCTCGGTCATACATAGACAGATCGGTTCATTACTGACAGAAAAGAGAGACACATGATCATCACCGGCCTCGCGCTCGGCGTGGTACTCGGATGGGTTATGCAGCGCGGCAGGTTCTGCGTCACCGGCATGATCCGCGATATCTTCCTCAACAAGACATGGCGTGGCTTTACCGCCCTCCTTATCGTCATCGCCGTCCACGCTGTGGGGTTGGCGGCGCTGACCACCGCTGGGGTCATCACCCCGGATTACAAGGAATTCGCCCCGCTGGCCGTGACTCTCGGCGGCTTCCTCTTCGGTGCCGGCATCGTGCTCGCCGGCGGCTGCGCCTCCGGTACCTGGTACCGCTCGGCAGAGGGGCTCATCGGCTCCTGGCTGGCGCTGATTTTTTACGCGGGTAGCGCCGCCGCCATGAAGGGCGGCGCGCTGAACTTCCTCAACGAAGGCCTGCGCAGCTGGACCCTGCCGCTGACCACCATTAACGCCTCCCTGGGGGTTTCCGTCTGGTGGCTGGTGATCCCATTCGCCATCGGCGTGGCCTTCCTGACCCGCCGCTTCCTCGCCGAAGAGGCAGCGGCCCCGAAGATGGCCACCCTGAAGCCGAAGAAGACCGGCTTGGCGCACATCCTCGCGGAAAAGCCCTGGCACTTCTACCCAACCGCAGCCATCATCGGCGTGCTCGGCGTGATCGCCTGGCCACTCTCCGCCGCCACCGGCCGCAACGACGGCCTCGGCATCACCAGCCCGTCCTCCAACCTCTCCAAGTTCCTCATCAGCGGTGAGGACACCGTCGACTGGGGCGTGCTGCTGGTCCTCGGCCTGCTGGTCGGCGCATTCTTTGCCGCCAAGGCCTCCGGCGAGTTCCGCCTGCGCCTGCCGTCCGCTACCCAGGCCGTGCGCTCCGTCGTCGGCGGCGTCCTGATGGGTGTCGGCGCCTCCGCCGCCGGTGGCTGCACCGTCGGCAACGGCATGGTCCAGACCTCCCTGTTCAGCTACCAGGGCTGGGTTGCGCTGCTGTTCATCTCCATCGGCATCTGGGCAGCCGCCAAGCTGTGGCTCAAGCCCACCGACGCCGTCCCGGGCCAGAGCGCACAGCCGACGCAGAACACCCCGAAGGCTGATGCCGCACCGACCGTCGCCGCTCCGGCCGTGCAGTCCGCAGAGGCTGCCGACCTGCAGTCCGCTGGCGCGCAGTACGGCTTCCAGACCACCGGCGTGGCCCTCCTGGAGCGTCCTCAGATTGCGACGGCCGCCGGGTCGACGTCCGAAAACACCGGCACCACGACCGGCCTGGAGCTGGTCGGGGACCGTACCTACAAGCTGGACTCCCTCGGCGCGGTCTGCCCCTTCCCGCTGATCGATGCCAAGGCTGCCATCGCACAGCTTCAGGTCGGCGACTCCCTGCAGATCGACTTCGACTGCACCCAGGCCACCGACGCCATCCCGCGCTGGGCCGCCACCGACGGTCACGAGGTGACGAACTTCGAGCAGACCGACGAGGCTGGCTGGACGATCACCGTCAAGAAGGGTGAATAATCCGCAAACTGCACTGAAAAACTAAATAAAAACCCCAGGGGCGGGTGGGTGCTTCCTGCTAACTTTGGAAACCAAAGTAAGGGAAGGAAGCAACCTCATGCGAGCGAGACACCAGCACGCAACGCCACGGGAAGCCAGCCTGGCCCCCGCAGCAACGACCCGCCCCGAGCGTAACCCCGGCCATGCTGGCCGGGCACGCAGCAGCGCCACACTGCACAGCAGCGTGAACCTGCGTAGCAACATGAAGCACCGCAGCGCGATGGCCGTCGCCATCGCGCTGTTGCTGTCTCTAGCCGGGGTCGTTGTCCCCTTCGGGCAGCCCCAGGCCGCGGCGGAAGCCAAGGACATTCCGCCGACCATGCTGATCCTCGACGCATCCGGCTCCATGATGGCCCGCGACGCGGACGGCCAGACCCGCCTGGACGCGGCGAAGGAGGCGTCCAAGAACTTCTCCCGCTCCGTCTCCAAGGACTCCGAGCTGGGCTTCATGGTCTACGGCACCAAGGTCGGCAACTCCCCGGAGGAGCGAGAGGCCGGCTGTAAGGACGTCACCACCCTGCTGCCCGTGGGCAAGGGCAACGCGGGCAAGATCCCGGGCGAGGTGGACAAGGTCAACGCCTCCGGCCACACTCCCATGGGCCCAGCCCTGAAGCAGGCCGCCAAGGAGCTACCTAGCGAGGGCGAGCGCTCCATCGTTCTGGTCTCCGATGGCGAGGACACCTGCGCCCCGCCGCCGGTCTGCGATGTCGCAAAGGACCTGCACAAGCAGGGCATCGACCTGACCATCAACACCGTCGGCTTCCTGGTCGACCCAGCTGCCCGCAAGGAGCTGCAGTGCATCGCCGAGGCCGGTGGCGGCGAGTACCTGGACGCTAAGGACTCCGAGTCCCTCGCCGAGTCCATGAAGGTTCTGGCGACCCGCACCGCCCAGACCGCGGAGTCCAACGCCCCGGAAATTAAGGGCGGGGACGACGCCGCGTCCGCCACCGAGGTCCCGGAAGACGTCGAGCTCTTCTCCACCCCGCTGCGTGAAAAGTCCGGCGGCGCGAAGAATGACGAGGACGGCGCCGAGTACTTCAGCACCCCCATTGCAGAGGGCGAGCGCCTCGCGATCGGTGTGGCTACGATGCCGCCGCCGTCCCAGGGCAGCGAGATCGGCTTCGGTAAGAACTTCTCGGTCAAGGTCGAGGTCGACGAGCCTCTGTGCTACCTCGCTAACGACAACGATGTCGGAATCATTGACTCCAACGGCCCGTTCTTCGCTTCGTGGACCACACAGCAGGCCGGCGAGGACTGCCCCGCCGGGGACTTCCGCTTCAAGGTGGTGCGCAAAAGTGGCCCTTATAAGGGCAAGGAGATCCCGGCTGAGGTCTCGATTAAGCGCCTGCCGAACGAGGACCTCTCTGAGGTTCCGGAACCCTTTGCGGCGGATAAGGCCGAGAACCGCAAGGAGCCGAGCGCTGCCGGCAAGCCCCGCAAGGTGACACCAGGCGCATGGTTCGACAACGCCACCGAGCTGAACCCGGACGCCAAGGAAACCGTCAGCGCGGACATCGTCCCGGGCGAGGCTCACGTCTACAAGATCAAGACCGACTACGGCCAGCAGCTCCGCGGCGGAATCAAGGTCACCAGCGAGCCACCGAGGGACCACTACGCAGAGATCAAGCAGCTGGACATCAACGTCCTCAACTCCGCCCGCCAGAAGGCAGCGATCGCGGAGAGCGTGCACGTCCGGGAGGGTGATTCCAAGGCCTTCGGTAACCCCGTGCGCGTGAACTACCGCAACATGGTGGGTGACGGGAAGGAACAACCGAGTGACGTCGAATCCCAGAAAGCCTGGCTGGACGGCGAGCAGTACATCGTGATCTTCCTGAACAAGAGCCTCAAAGCTGGTGCTAACCGCGACATCAGCAAGGAGAAGAACGCCACCGCCACCTACGAGCTCACCACCGAGCTGGTGGGGGAGAAGATCCCCGGCCCGAGCTTCGAGAAGGTCTCCAATGACACGGAGATCGAGGAGAGCGAGAAGGCCGAGGAGCCGAAGGAGACCGAGCAGGCGGCCGCTGAGGAGGATAGCTCCATCAATTGGTTCCTGATCGGCGCGGGCGTGCTCGTGGTGCTGGCCGTGGCCCTGGTGGCCCTGACCCGTCGCGGCCGCTAGAGCTCGCGGCGCTGGAGCTAGCAGAGCTCAGCGCTAGCGCCCGACGTTAGGGATAAGGCGGGTGGCAGCTCTCCGCCGCCCCGCACCAGCCCAACCGGAATCAACTCAACCGGCACCAGCCCAACCGGAGCCAAGCACAACGAAGCCCCGGCCCTGCCACTGAATCATTCTCAGTGACAGGGCCGGGGCTTTAGCCGTGCCCTGGTAGTACCAGAGGAGTACCAGAGGGCTAGTCGCGGGAAGTCCTGAAGAGCTCCCCGCACCCACCTGCTAGCTCTTCAGGGAGTCCAGCGGGGTGAAGCGCTCGCCGTACTTCGCGGCCAGCTCCTCGGCGCGGGCGACGAAGCCAGCCACGCCGGTGGTCGGGTAATCCCCGCCGTCCACATCAGCCTTCTTGCCCTCCGGCAGCGCAGCGGCAGCCGGGCGAGCGTAGTTCTTGATGTACTGGCGGGTACCGCCGGTCCAGGCCGGGAAGCCGATGCCCATGATGGAGCCGATGTTGGCGTCCGCGTCAGACATCAGCACGCCCTCGTCGATGCACTTCTGGGTCTCCAGAGCCTCAGCGAAGAGCATGCGCTCCACCAGGTCGACCAGAACCGGGCCCTCGGTGGAGATGGACTCCAGGCCGTGGCCGGCGGTCGCGGACTCGGCGTCCGGGACGGTGACGGACCCGCCGCCCAGCTCGTCCCACAGGCCGCGCCACAGACCCGTGCGGCGGCCCTCCTCGTTGTACTCGTAGAAGCCCTTGCCCTCGAGCTTGCCCGGGCGGTCGTAGACGTCCAGCATCTTGTCGACGATCTCGGTGACGCCACCGTCGTCCACGGAGATGCCGGCAGCCTCCTGCGCGGCCTTGGTCTCGGCGCCGATCTTGCGGGCCAGCTTCAGGTTCAGCTCATCCTGCAGCTGCAGCGGCGGTGCCGGGTAGCCAGCCTGGCGGCCAGCTGCCTCGATGACGGCCGGGTCGATGCCCTCGGCCAGCATGCGCATGGCCTCGTTGAGGAAGAAGCTGATGACGCGGGAGGTGTAGAAACCGCGGGAGTCATTGACGACGATCGGGGTCTTGCGGATCTGGCCGGTGAAGTCCAGGGCCGCAGCCAGGGTTTCGTCGGAGGTCTCCTCGCCCTTGATGATCTCCACCAGCGGCATCTTGTCGACCGGGGAGAAGAAGTGGATACCGATGAAGTCCTTCGGGCGCTTCACACCGGTAGCCAGCTCGGTGATCGGCAGGGTGGAGGTGTTGGAGCCCAGGACGCAGTCCTCCGGCACCGCTGCCTCGATCTCTGCCCAGACCTTGTGCTTGAGCTCGGTGTTCTCGAAGACCGCCTCGATGACGATGTCACAGTCGGAGAGGTCGGCGTAGTCCACGGACGGGGTGATCCGGTCCAGCAGAGCCTTCGACTTCTCCTCGGTGGTCTTGCCGCGCTTCAGCGCCTTGGCCTCCAGGCCCTCGGAGTAGGCCTTGCCCTTCTCCGCTGCCTCCAGCTTGATGTCCTTGAGGACGACCTCCATGCCGGCCTTCGCAGCGACATACGCGATGGCAGCACCCATCATGCCGGCGCCGACCATGCCCAGCTTCTTGAACTGCTTACGCGGCACGTCCTTCGGGCGGGAGCCGCCACCGTTGCAGTACTGCAGGTCGAAGAAGAAGGCCTGCATCATGTTCTTCGAGGTGGAACCGGTGACGAGGTCCACGAAGTAGCGGGTCTCGACGCGGGTGGCCTCCTCGATGTTCTTCAGCTGCAGACCCTCGACGGCTGCGGCGAGGATCGCCTTCGGCGCCGGCATCGGCGCGCCCTTGATCTGCTTGGTGACGTTGGCCGGGAAGGACGGCAGGAACGCGGCCAGCTTCGGGTTGGTCGGGGTGCCACCCGGGACCTTGTAGCCCTCGGTGTCCCACGGCTGCTTCGCATCCGGGTTTTCCTTGACCCACTTCTTCGCGGCGTCGAGCAGCTGATCGGCCGGTACGACCTCGTCGATCAGGCCGGTCTTCAGTGCGTCCTCGGCGCGGAATTGGCGGCCAGTGGTCAGGACCTTCATCAGCGCGTCCTGCAGGCCCAGCATGCGGGTCACGCGGGTCACGCCGCCACCACCCGGCAGCAGGCCGAGGGTGACCTCTGGCAGGCCGACCTTCAGGCCCTTGGCGTCGGAGGCCACACGGTGGTGGGTGGCCAGAGCCAGCTCGAGGCCTCCGCCGAGCGCGGTGCCGTTGATGGCTGCTGCGACCGGCACGCCCAGGGTCTCCAGGGCACGCAGGTCGGCCTTCATCTGGTCGATCTGCTGGGTCAGCTCGGCGGCATCCGCCGGGGTGGCCTGGATCATGGCCTTGATATCGCCGCCGGCGAAGAAGGTCTTCTTCGCGGACGCGATCACAACACCCTTGACCTCGCCGGCCTCGACGGCCTCCTTGACCTTCGCCACGGTGGCGGTGAGGTCGTCCTGGAAGGTGGTGTTCATGGTGTTGACCGGTGCGTTCGGGTCATCCATCGTCAGGGTGAGGATGCCATCGGCGTCGACATCCCACGCGAACATGTTGTTGCTCATTGATTCTCCTGTATTCGAATCTTGCAGTGAGGTAGTGCTCTTCAGCGCTGAATGACTTCAGTGCTTACAGCGGCTGCAGTGCTTGAACTGTCGGGTGTCGATCGCTTAGACGCGCTCGATGATGGTGGCCACGCCCATGCCTGCTGCGACGCACAGGGTGATCAGCGCGTAGCGGCCGCCGGTGCGGTGCAGCTCGTCGACTGCGTTACCGGTGATGATCGCGCCGGTCGCGCCCAGCGGGTGGCCCATGGCGATCGCGCCACCGCTGATGTTGAGCTTCTCATCCGGGATGTTCAGCTCGCGCTGCGCGCGCAGGACGACGGAGGAGAAGGCCTCGTTGATCTCCCAGACGTCGATGTCCTCCGGCTTCAGACCAGCCTTGGCCAGCGCAGCGCGGGAGGCCGGTGCCGGTGCGGTGAGCATGATGGTCGGCTCCACGCCGGTGGTGGCGACGGAGACGACGCGGGCGCGCGGCTCGAGGTCCATCTCCTGACCCGCCTTCTCGGAGCCGATGGCCAGCAGGGCTGCGCCGTCAACGATGCCGGAGGAGTTACCCGCGTGGTGCAGGTGGTTGATGCGCTCGAGCTGCGGGTACTTCGTCTGCGCGACGGCGTCGAAGCCGCCCTGGTCGCCGATCATGGCGAAGGCCGGACGCAGGCCGGAGAGGGACTCCACGGTGGTGCCCTGACGGATGGTCTCGTCGCGGTCCAGCAGCACCTGGCCGTTCTGGTCCTTGACCGGGACGACGGTGCGGTCGAAGCGGCCCTCCTCCCAGGCCTTGGCGGCGCGCTCGTGGGAGCGGGCGGCGAAGGCGTCGAGGTCCTCGCGGGTCATTCCGTCGAGGCTGGCGATGATGTCCGCGGAGATGCCCTGCGGGATGAAGTCGTTGTAGAAGTTGGACTCCGGGTCGAGGGCGAGGGCGCCGCCGTCGGAGCCCATCGGCACGCGGGACATGGACTCCACGCCACCTGCGAAGACGAGCTCATCCCAGCCGGAGCGCACCTTCTGTGCAGCGAGGTTGAGGGCGGTCAGGCCGGATGCGCAGTAGCGGTTGACCTGCAGGCCGGTCGCGGAGTACGGCAGGCCGGCGTTGAGTGCGGCGGTGCGGGCGATGTCCATGCCCTGGTCGCCGACGGGGGTCACGCAGCCAGCGATGACGTCGTTGATGCGCGCCGGATCCAGGCCTGGGTTGCGCTCCAGGATGGCCTCGATCAGTCCGCTGAGCAGGCTGACCGGCTTGACGGTGTGCAGGGATCCGCCGGGCTTGCCCTTTCCACGGGGCGTCCGGACGGCGTCGTAGATGAAGGCCTCAGGGGCGCCAGAGTTGCTCGTCATGACAGTCCTTTGGTTCCTATCGTTCGAGAAATGTGTCCTGCATCACTTTAATCTATTTCGGCCCGATAGTTGTACTTTTATTCTCTTCTTTTTAGGACGTCAGTTCCCGCCTCCCCGAGCTACCGCCAGCTAGGCCTTCCGGAACACCAGAACCAGATTGGATACCGCGAACTCCCGCAGCAGCGGAATCCGCACCATCCACCACGCCCACCAGGGGTGATAGCGCGGGAACGCCGCCACCAACTCAGCGCCGCCTGCGGCGGCAACCCGCTGGCCGTATCGCAAACCATCGGCCGCGGAGACGTTGAATAGTGACTCGCCCCAGCGATTCTTCGGCGGCTTGCCCATCTTCTTCTCGTAGCGCCGCGCCGCGAACTCCCCGCCCACGTAGTGCTCCCACAGGCCTGTCTCGTGGCCGCCGAAGGGGCCGAGCCACACCGTATAGCTGTAGATCATCACCCCGCCCGGCTTGGTGACCCGCAGCATCTCATCGGCCATCACCCAGGGCTCCGGCACGTGCTCGGCGACGTTAGAGGAATAGGTGATGTCGAAGGCGGCGTCGATAAACGGCAGCTCCATCCCAGAGCCCCGCACCGAGGAGGCCAGGGTGATGCCCGCGGCTGCCATCTCGCCCACGTCCGGTTCGCAGGTCACGTACTCCGCGCCCGCGTCGCCGAAGGCGACACCGAAGTAACCAGGCCCGCCACCGACGTCCAAAATCTTGGAGCCAGCGAGCTCCCGTCCCGTCGCGCCGCGCCACAGGGCCTCGATGAGCCCCACCGTGTCCTCGGCGAGGTGACCGTAGAAGATGTCGGGACGAGTCTGCTCATACCGGAAGTCCGAAAGCAGGCCCACCGCGCGCCGCAGGCTGGCTTTCGGGCGCCAGAAACGCAGGGCGGAATTGCCCGCGGGGGCGGTGAGGGCAGTGCTGATGCGCCGGAAGAAACGCCGGGCGGGGTGCGCGGAAGTCATGGAAGGAATTGTGACATAACCAGAAGTGTTTGGGGTCGAATCCGGGTAGGGTGTGATGCACAATGAGTCGTTCCCTAAAAGTAATTTTGCTGTGCTGGCGCGACACCAACCACCCGGAGGGCGGTGGTTCGGAGCGCTACCTCGAACAGGTGGGGCAGTATCTCGCCTCCCAAGGACACGAGGTGATTTACCGCACCGCTTACTACCCGGGAGCGAAGAAAACCGAGCACGTCCAGCGCGGCGGTTATTGGCTGAAATTCTCCCGCGCCGGGGGAAACTTGAGCGTCTACCCTCGCGCGCTGTTGGCGCTGCTGGCGGCCCGGCTCGGCCTGCGGGTCGGCGTGATTGGGAAGATGGGCACCCCGGACGTGGTCGTCGATACCCAAAACGGTGTGCCCTTCTTTGCCTCCCTCGTCTCCGGCGCCCCCACCGTGGTGCTCACTCACCACTGCCACCGCGAGCAGTGGTCGGTTGCCGGCCCGGTGCTCTCCCGGATCGGCTGGCTCGTGGAATCCAAGATCTCCCCGCTGATCCATCGCCGCAACCGCTGGGTCACGGTCTCGCAGCCCTCGGCGGAGGAATTCGCCGCGCTGGGCGTGCCGGCTGAGAACTTCACGATCATCCGCAATGGCATCGAACCCGTGCCCGAGGCCGCACGGGGGCACAGCGCCCAGGAAGGGGAGGATAAGCCCGTTTACCTGGTCGCGCTGTCCCGACTGGTGCCGCACAAGCAGATCGAACACGCTCTCGACTGCCTCGCTGCTCTGCAGCGGAGCCACCCCAACCTTCGCCTGGACGTCATTGGAGATGGCTGGTGGGCGGAAAATCTACGCCGGTATGCCCAGGAGCTCGGGGTGGACGGCAAGGTGGTCTTCCACGGCTACGTCAGCGAGGAACTCAAGCACCGCATCCTGCAGCGCGCCAGCATCCACGTCATGCCCTCCCGAAAGGAAGGATGGGGGCTGGCCGTGATCGAGGCAGCCCAGCACGGGGTGCCCACCGTGGGCTACGAATCTTCCGCAGGTCTGCGGGACTCCATCGTGGACGAGGAGACCGGCCTGCTGGCCACCTCCCCGGGTGGGCTGATTAACGCTGTGGAGCACCTGCTGGACGACCCCGAACGCTGCCGGCGCATGGGGCAGGCTGCCGAGCGGCGGGCCGCCCAGTACTCCTGGGAGAACACTGGCCGGGCCTGGGAGGTACTGCTGCACCAGGTTGCGGAGCCCCGGAAGGCCGAACGCTAGGACTATCCGGAGATCTCGGCGGCCAGGGCGCGCCGGCGCGCGTCACGCCGCGCCTGGCCCAGCGACCATAAGCCCGCGCCCAGCGCGCCCAGCTGGGTGATCCAGTACAAGACCATGCCCGCCACCGCGGGCGTGGAGGGCTGCTTGCTGCCAGCCCCGTGCGGCTGCGGGATGCGGTAGAGCTGCATGCCCTCGACTTCGTCGACCATCGGATACGCCTCCAGCAGCTCGTCGAGCTGTTGGTATTTCTCGTCGCCGCGCATCAGCGGCCGGTCGGCGATCACCCAGCCCACACCGCTGGCTGCCAGCGTGTCCCGGCCCGCCATCGTGTCTTTGATAAGCCGGATCGTATCCCGATCGCCGTCGACGATCTTGCCATCCACGATGAGGAACTGCGGATCCAGCGGCTGACCAGGCAGCATCTTCAACGCCGGGGTGAGGGTCGGTTCGCCGTCCTCACGCAGGCGGTAATTGCCGGGAGGGAAGAGCAGAATCTTGGTCCGTGGCACCCCAGAGATCGTCTCCGCGAAGCTCGCCCATGCCGGCGAAATACGCTGCGGGGCGGTGGGGGCGACGTCCGCGGGATAACCAGGCACGGTAGCGATGACCAGTGTGCCGACGGCTAGGGGTGCGACCCCGCCCATCAGTCGGGCGCCGGCGGGGGAGAGCCCCTTGCTGGTGGATACCGCGCGCTGTCGCAACCGCTCCAGACCTACGGCCAGCAGCAGGATCAGGCCCGGCAAAGCCAGCCCCACGAGCTTGTGAGTATCGCGGAATAGTGCCGCCCCCGGGACATGCGCCACCAGAAAGCGCATCAGGGCCAGCCCAACCGGTGTTGCGAGCAGCAGGGGGACCGAGAAGGCCGCAGCGGTGAGCACCGCAACGCCCCGGTACACGCGCCACAGCTCCGCGATGCCCCACGCCGCGAAAAGGAAGAGCGCGAGCCCCGCCAGCGCGCCAAGCAGGCCCCGGGAGGGAGGGATCGCGCCGGCGTTCCAGATACCACCCAGCCCCAGCACCGAGACCACCGTGCCCAGCGGGCCATCCGGGCCCACCGCGAATGCCTCCGCGCTGCTGGCCGAAGACCGAGAGGGCGTGCCGTTGAGCAGGGTCACCAGCAGCCAGGGGCTTGCCAGGGCGAGGCTGGTGAGCAGCACCAGGGCGCGGGAACGCGCCGTCGGGCTAAAGACCAGGGCGACGAGCGCGCCCAACACCAGCCCGGCCGGGGTCAGCCCCGCGAGGCTGATCAGCAGCACCTGCGGGCCCCGGAATCCCGTCGCCGCACAGTAGGAGATCGCGGGTAGCAGCATTACCGCCAGTGCTAGCGACCACTGACCCTGCAGCAGCCGCTCGATGACATACGGGTTCCACACCACGAACAGCCCGCACACCAGCTGGGTGGCCCGGTGGGCGCCCGCCATGTCGCGGGCCATCTTCACCGCGCCAAGGATTCCGCAGGCTGCCGCGATCAGCACCAAAGCCGCCGCCAACGTGGTCGAGGGGATGATGGGCGAGAAGACCGCGAGGATCGCGTCCTGCGGCAGCGCCCGCGGCGCATAGTCCGCCTTGCCGAGTACTAGGTCATTGGCAGTGAGGCTGAAGGGCACCATCATGTCGCGGAGCATGAAGGCCCGATCCCGGGACGGGATGAGGCCCCACCAGAAGGGCCACAGCGTGCTGGCGGTGACCGTGAGGATGAACAGCCCCAGCCCCCACGCCGGAACGCGCGGGGTGGACTGGCCGGACTCACCTGTGGCCAGTCCCCGCGTCGGCGTCGAATTCATGGAAAAGCTCACAATAGAAGTTTAAGCCCGCCCCGTTGCTGCGAAAGCAGAAACGGAAAGCGGGCTTAAAACGTCAGGCGACTAGATTGCGATCTAGCTCTTACGCGGTGCGCGCTGCAGCCACAGGCCGACGAAGAGCAGGAACAGACCCAGCAGGCCAGCGATGATCGGAACCGTGGTCCCCATCGTCTTGATGGTGCTCAGGCCTTCCTTGGCGGTCACCATCTGGCCTTCCTTGGACTTCTCGTCCCACTGTGCCGGCAGGTACATTGCGGTGCGCTTCGGGTTGGCCAGCTCGCGCTCCCGGTTCTCCGGCTTCGCGATCTCCTTGGCTTCCTCTTCGTCCTGCGCGTAGAACATCCAGATCTCTTCGGCACCGTTGACGATCGCGCCAGTCTCCGGCTCGATGCTGATCTTGCGGTTAACGGTGTAGTAGCGCTGCATCTCGACGTCCGGGCCAGCGTCGGACTCCTCGTCCTTGTCCTTACCCTTCTTCGGGTTACGGATCTCGTCGTCCTTCAGGCCCCAGACCTTCGCCGGGAAGGTCAGCTTCAGCGAGGCGAGGACGCCCTCCTCCGCGGCGGTCAGGGAGCCGTCGGACTCGAGGTACTTCTTCTGTGCGTCGTACAGCGGGGTCGGGTCGATCGTCTGCTCGAAGGTGTAGATCTTCTCGCCGCCCTGCTCGCCTTCGTCGACGAAGTCGATCGGGTTGGTGGTCAGGGTCTGGGCGTCGAAGTAGGGGTAGGACTTCCGGTCAGCGCCCATCGGGAACTGGTACTGCAGGCCCTTACGGACGAACTCCGGCGGGGTGTAGCCCTCCGCGTCCTTGCCCTTCGGCGGAGCCAGGTTGAGGGAGGAGACCGGGTCGGTCACCGGCATCTGAGTCTTGCGGTCCAGGGTGACGCGGTCGATGGTGGCGGAGAGCAGGTTATCCGGCTCGCTCTTGTCCGTGCGGAAGACGGTTTGGCCAACCTCCAGGGTGACCTGCTTCTTGTCGCTCGGCTCCTGCGCGGTGGTGAACTTCTGGGTCTGGATTTCGACGTCCTTCCAGATGAAGCACGAGACTTCCTTGTTGTCCCCCTTGCACTCCGGGCGGTTCTTGTTATCCCCCACGGGCTTGCCCTTCGCCAGCGCTCCCGAGTCGAGGAGGCGAGCCTCGACCGGCTCGGTGCTCGTCGTCGACACGACGTCCAGCGGCAGAACCTTGCCCTTAGGGACGACGTAGGTCGGAAGGGCGATCGCGAAGACCAGCAGAGCTGCTCCCAAAACGATCGAGATTAGGGAGATGGTTTTTCTCATATGGCAATTCCGTTCAGTGTCCTTGAGGCCTCTCTGCCCAGAGATCCCTCTTACAACAACGTGTTCGCCATACTTTAGCCAAAAATGAAAGTATGTAAGGGGAAAGAAACAAAAAATTCTCTGGTTTTATTGCTATACAACGACTTCAGTCCTCAAGTACGCGTCGGCTGCCTAAAATGAACGGCCAGGAACCCGCCCGCCACGGTGGTTTTTGATCCACTGGCGCGCCCATCACTGCACCGAGGAGGGTGAGTATGCGCTCTGCGTCCGCGTCGGAGAAGGCTTCACAGACGGGGCCGTCCGCACCGTCCACGACGTCGTCCAGCGCAACGTCTGGGGCCCCCACGACGTCGTCCTCGGGAACCGTGGCACCGTCGGGAACCGGTTCAGTGCGGACGACGGCTCACCCCAAGACCCCCTTCCTGCCCTCCCTGGAGGGGCTCCGCGCGATCGCGTGTTCGGGGATCATCATCACGCACGTGGCCTTCCAGACCGGCACGGACACTGGCTCGCTGATCAACCAGATCATGGCGCGCACGGACTTCTTCGTGCCCGTGTTCTTCGCCCTCTCCGGCTTCCTGCTGTGGCGCCGCCAGCACGTGCAATTCCGCAACCGGCGGGGCGTGGCCAGCTACTACGTCAAGCGCCTGGGGCGCATCATGCCGGCGGCCTGGGTGATGATGCTCTTCGTCTTCCTCTTCCTGCCGGTCGCCGATAACCCCTCAGCCAAGCAGATCGTGGAGAACCTGCTCATGGCGCAGGTCTACTTCGCCGACGGCCTGGTCGGTGGCATGACGCACCTGTGGTCGCTGTCCGTCGAGCTGACCTTCTACCTCGTGCTCCCGCTGATCGCCCTGCTGATTGGGAAACAGCCCCGCTGGCGCCGGGTGCTCGTCATCGCCGCGCTTGGGCTCATCAGCTACTACTGGGCCTTCCTGCCGCCCTTCACCGGGGAGCTGGAGCCGGGGCGGGTGAACCCGCACACGATGCCCCCGGCGTTCGCGGCCTGGTTCGCGATCGGGTTCCTCTCCGCGGAGGCGGAGGCCTGGGTGCTGGGCAACCCGGAGCGCAGTCGTCGGTTGGTGGCGGCACTGTATCGACTGCGGCCGCTGTTCTGGCTGATCGCACTGGCGGCGCTGGTGGTTGCGGCCATGGATGGCCCGCAGGGGCTGGTGCAGGCCACCCCGGCTGAGTTCGCGCGCCGCACGATTTACGGCACGGTCTTCGCCGCCGCTCTGATCACCCCCTATGCGTTGGCGCCACGCTCGGCATTCCTGGAGTCCGCGCCGATGCAGGCGCTGGGGCGCTGGTCCTATGCGATCTTCCTCTGGCACATCGCGATCCTCTCGGTGGTCTTCCCACTGCTGGGGGTCCCGATGTTTAGCGGCAATCACGTCCACACGGTGATCGTGATGATCGCGACCTTCGTGCTGACCGTGCCGGTCGCCGCGCTGAGCTATGCCTTGGTGGAGGAGCCCGCCCGGGTGGGGATCAACAAGATGTGGGCGAAGTACACGGCGAGCACAACCGCCAGCAGCGCCAGCTGAACCACCCAGGAGTCCCCGGCGTAGTGGCGACCGGTCCACGGGCCCTGCGCCGCGAACACGGCTGCCAGGAACGCGCCCGAGCCGGCGACGATGCGCAGCACACCTCCGGTCGGCAGGGACCGAAGGATGGGGCGCGATGCAGCCCAGCGTTGCAGGGAGGGGCCGGCGAGCACCAGTTGCAGCAGGGCCAGAATCACCGCGAGCACCAGTCCCGGGAGGCCTGCCAGCAGGAACGCCAGGGTCGTGGTGGCGAGCAATGCCGCCCCGCGCTGGGCCCGGTTGAGCCCGGTGGCGCTGTAGCCTGCGGCAGTGGGCTCGGGCTGAGCCTCTTGGGTGGGCTCATCGGATGCCTCGTCGGCCGCCGCGGTGACCTCGCTCGAATGTGCCGAAGCCCCAACCGCTGCTGGGATGCCCGCCCGGCTGCCCAGCCGGCGAGCGCGCCGCTCCGCCAGCGCCCAGGCCAGCACGACCGTGAGCGCCAGCATCAGTCCCGCAGCTAGCCACGCCTGGTACAAGCCGGTGGCCGCGAAGCTGAGCGCGATCGTGCCGCCCACACCCGCGGGAACCACCCAGCCCTGCTGCCAGCCGTTAACAACCATCGGGTGCAGGCGGATCTCGCGGGCGCCCTCGGGGTCCGCCACGTGCAGGGTGGCCACCCGGCCTGAATTGGCATTGGAGGGCAGGAACACCACCCGCTGTTCCGAGGAGTGCCCCAGATGGAAGCGGTCATCACCGCCCGAGCCACCACTCTGGGACACCACCGGCAGAGGATTGGCTGCGGGAGCCTCAGAAACCGCCTCCGCGTACAGCGGTTCAGCCACGGAGAGAGCGGCCCAACGCGCCGTCGTGGCCAGGCGGTGACGTCCTTCCGACAGGGAGAGGCGCTCCCCACAGCGGTAATCCTCCCCGTCGACGCGGACCACCGCAGACTCCGCGCGCGGCCCGGAATCCTCGCAGTCAGCGGTGTGGAGCACCAACTCCTGGCCTGCCAGGTGCTCCGGCACCGTGAACTCCCGCACCATGGAGTGCTCCGGGATCTCCTGACCGAAGACGAAGCGATTGAGGTAGCGCGCCGAAGAACCTTGCAGCGCCGGGACGGTCGGCACACGCCGAGGCGTGACATCCTGGGCCGCCCCGGCGCCGTCCGTGGCGAAGACCTTGACCTCCGAGAATCCCACGTCCGAGAAGCTCCCCAGCAGCTGGAGGCGTACCCGGTCGCCCCTGCCGCCCGGGATCGCGATGCGTGTGGCCTCACCGGCCTTGACCGTCACCGTCGTGCTGCCCAGCGGGCTATCCCCGGCATCGCTACGGAAGCTCTCGGCGTGGATGCGCGCATCCGAGCCCTGGGTGAGCAGGGAGACGCTGAGGCCCCGGTGCGGCTTGTCCAGCTCCAGTTCCAGGTACTGGCCGATCGCGCGCCCCGGGCTGGGATACCACGCGGTATCCGGGTTGCCGTCCACCGCGGCGGTGAGCGAACGGCGAGTATCTGCCCCACCGAATCCCGTAGGGTCCGCCGCGGTGCTGCTCGCCCGAACTGCGCCGCCGGTGGTGCGCACCTCAGTCAGCGGGTGCACGTCCTGGTTTGCCGGATCCGCTCCTTCTGCCACACTGGTCAGCGGATAGTCCCGCACCGGGTTAAGCACCCGCGTGGAGTCCTTGGGAGCGCGGATCTCGGAATCCGCGTTGGTCACGTTGCCGTAGTTGTGATCGCGCCGGGCGGGGGTGTCGGTGAGGGTCTGCGGGCCGCGTTCGGCGAAGGCATCCGCGCCCATGCCGGTTCCTGCGAGCTGCTGGTGGAGGACCCGAACGCGCGGAGTATCGGTGCGGCCCAGGGCGCGGTCGGCAGCATCCAGCCGGGGGAGGGCCTCGGGCCCCGCATAGACGATCTCCACCTGCTCGGCGTCGATCTCCCGCAGCCCACCGGCCGGTTGTGGTGCGTCGCCCCCAGTCTGCTCGGGAGTGACGGCGAAGATGCGCACCTCGGGGGCCTTCCCATCCCCGAAGGCCGCGACCTCGCGGAAGCCACCCGAACGCCGCAGCGTGCGCAGCACCGAATGAGCCCCCGGGGTATCCGCGGCCACCGTCAGATCAGTGCGAACCAGCACGTGGCCCACGCCCTGGGAACGCAGGGTCGCAGCCAGGGTGGGCAGGGGTTGCCCGGAGTGAACCTCGCGCTGAATGCCGTCCAGCCCGCGGATGGCATCCGGCTGCACGAGCGGCACGGAGTCGCGCACCACCCACGGCACATCCAGCAGTGGCTGGGCGGGTTCGTCGCGAGTATTGCCCCAGGTCTGGCGCCCAAAACGCGCCTGCGGGAGCAGCATGACGCGCCCGTCTTCCGGCTGGGTACTGTGCTCATTCAGCCAGTCCGCGGCGGCCCGCCAGTACTGCGGCACGCCACGGAAACCGTCGGCTGGGGCGATCCGGCCGGACCAGCCGGGGGCGGTGGCCAGCACGGTCAGAAGTACGGCAGCGAACACCTTCACCACATGGGGGTTCTTCTCCGGGTGGCGCCACTGCTGCATCCCCGCCCGGTCTCGGCCGGGGACCCGCACGTGGGCCAATGCGTGGGCCACGCCCACCATCAGCGGCAGCCGCACCAGGACGTCGAATTTGTGCAGGTTGCGCAGCGCGGCACCAGCGCCGTCGAGGAAGGAACGCGCTCCGCCGGAGAGCAGGGAGAAGGGGTCCACCGCGACTCCGAGCGCAGCCAGCCCCACGCCCAGCATGCTCAGCCAGACCCCAGCTGCTGGAAGATCGCGCCGGGCCAGCCCCCACAGGCCGAGCAGCGCCACCGCGAGGGTGGCCAGGATGAACACCGGCTCGCCGACCAAAGCGGCACCGGCCACGCGCTCGGAGGAGAGGAAGGGAACCCAGCTGGTCGTGCCCCGCAGGTTCTCCAGCAGGTTCAGCCAGCGGGTGGTCAGCGAACTCGACTCGATGTAGTCCGTGAAAGGCGGGGAGTAGCGGCCCAGGATCAGCAGCGGGCCGACCCACCAGAAGCAGACCGCCAGCCCAGCGGGCACCCACCAGCGGCTGAAGTAGGCCACCTGCCCCCGGGTGTCGCGGCGCAGCCAGGCGGCGAGCCAGAAGATCACCGCCGGCAGGATCGCCACAGCGGTGGCCACCGCGTTGACCGCGCCCATGCACAGGGCCGCCACCGCGCTGCGCAGCGCGGCCCGGCGCAGCAGGGCTTTGTCCTCGGCGCTCAGGGTACGGCCGGTGGAATCCGCGGTGGAATTGCCGCTGGCACCGGCATCAGCTCCGGTGCCAGCCCCGGCTCGCGGCCGCAGCACGTCGACGAGCGGCAGCAGCACCCACGGTGCCAGCGCGCACACCCAGGCCTCGGAAGAAATCGCCCCCAAGGTGGTGAGCGCCCGGGGAGAGAGCGCGAAAAGAACGCCCGCCACGATGCGGGAGAAGTTGTTCCCGACCGGCAGCTTCTCCAGCAGCCGGACCATCCCCGCGAAGGCCAGGAATAGCAGGAGTGCCCACCACAGGCGCTGGGTAACCCAGGCGGGCAGCCAGGAAAAGAGCGCAAAAAACAGGCCGTGCGGGAAGAGGTACCCGTAGGCCTGGTTCTGGAGCTGCCCCAGCGGGAACACCTCAGTCCACGGCTGGAGCGCTTGGGAAAGAAAGCCCCAGGGGTTCTGAATCAGGTCGAGCTTGGTATCAGCGACCGATAGCCCAGGGGCTTGGAGAAAGGCGAAGGCCAGCCACCCGATGGCGCACAACAGCCACGCGCGGCTGCGCATGCTCGAGTGGACGGGGGCCTTCACCTAGCGGATAGTGTGCAGCGTTGAGCTAGCTCTCGACGCGGCCGCCGTACTGCACCGCACCCAGGAAGGCGCTGTCCTGGTCGACGGCGACAGCCTCTGCGGAAGGCAGGCTCGTGTTATCGGCGGCAGCGCCAGCGCCAAAAGCGACGAGGCCACCGAGGATGGCGCCCGAAACGATAGCGGCGATGGCCGGGCCGGCGGTGCGGCGTGGTGCGGAGTCGTTCTCGAATGGCATGGGAATCCTTAAAGCGTCGTCGTGGTGCCGTTCCTCTCCAGCCGGAGAGGGGTGGCATCGGGTGTTGTGGACTTATGTAGTGGTGAACCCCAAGTCCTTAATCGTCCTCGACAGTCGGGACGATAAGCACTGGCCGGCCAGCATTCTTCACGATGCTGTCGGAGACGCTGGACTGAAGGATGGCCTTCCACCCGCTCAGCGTCCGGGAACCAGTGACGATGATGTCTACATCGAGCTCTTCTGCAGCGTCGACGATGGCGCTCCAGATGGCTGTTTCAGACTCTACCAAAAAGGGTTCGGTGGCAAAGCCGTTTTTGCGAGCAAACTCCACACCTTCCCGACAGGTGGCCACAGCCTCGGAATATGCGGGGTCCTCGTTCTCGTTTTCCTCCGGCGAATCCACCGACCAATCGTGCTGCATCATCCCGCTCATACCCGCGGCACGGGCGGCCTGGCGGTGGATGGGCTCCCACACGGTGAGGATGTAGGCGTTATTCGCGGACAGGAAGCGCCCGGCGTAATCGATGGCCGCCTTAGCTTGCTCGCTGCCGTCGTAGGCAATGAGGACGGTATCGCCCTTCAGGCTGCCGGTGCTGCCTTCCTGCGCCTCTGGCTGCGGGGAGGGGGTGGATGCATCCTGGGCGGTCTGGGCGGGATCAGTCACGGTATGCCTTCCTCGTTTCGGGTTGCCGGCTTCATGCCAACACTTGTTGCTCTTCTCCCCAGGTTAGTACGTTGGAATGATGACTTCCCGTCTTTCCCTTCTTCTTCGTTTCCGCAGTAGGACGGCGCGTCCCGCCGCCGCTGCTGCCCTGGTCACCGGTCTCAGCCTGGCTGCCGGCTGTTCTGCTGGGGACGAGGATCCCGCTCCCTCTTCCGCCCCGTCTTCTTCTATGACGACGACGTCCCCGGCCAGC
Organism: Corynebacterium sp. UMB4614; assembly: GCF_030217065.1. Lineage (NCBI taxonomy): Bacteria > Bacillati > Actinomycetota > Actinomycetes > Mycobacteriales > Corynebacteriaceae > Corynebacterium > Corynebacterium sp. UMB4614. The sequence continues at coordinate 11,859 of NZ_JASONC010000007.1, read as the reverse complement.
GCCTCAGAGACCACGCCGCCGGCACCGCAGGTGCCGGCCGAGGAGCTCGCGCCGAAACTCCTCGCGGTCGGGGTGACGGACTTCGAGAGCGCGCGGGCGGCCGTGGACGCCGGGGTGCGGCACCTCTTCTTCGGCACCGGCTCGGACTTCAGCATGCTCAATGGGCAGGGCGATCCCGAGCGGAGCATCGCCGCGCTGCAGCGCCGAGCGGGGGAGCCGCTGCGGGTATCCGTTGATGAGGAGGGTGGGATGGTTCAGCGGCTCGCCGAGCTGATCGGCACCCTGCCCGCGCCCCGGGACATGGCTCGCACCATGACCCCTGAGCAGGTGCGGGACATGATGGCGGAGCACGGCCGGAAGATGGCCGAGCTGGGATTCACCGTGGACTTCGCCCCCTCCATCGACCTGGCTGGTGGCGAGAACATCGAGGACAACGCGATCGGCTCGCGTTCCTTCGGCTCCGACCCGCAGGTGGTGGCCCGCTATGCCCGCGCCTATGTGGAAGGCCTCCTGGACGCCGGTATCACCCCGGTGCTCAAGCACTTCCCAGGTCATGGCCACGCCAACGGGGATTCCCACACCGGTGAGGTCTTCGTTCCGCCGGTGGAGCAGCTCAAGCAGGCTGACCTGAAGCCCTTCGCTGAGCTGCTGGAGATTCCGGGGGTCGAGGTGATGATGGGGCACGTCCAGGCGCCGGGGCTGAACCCCGACGAGCCGGCCTCAGTCAGCCCAGCCACCTATGGGTTGCTCCGCAAGGGCTGGGAGGGCTTCGGCGGCTACCAGGGGGTCGTCTATACCGACGACCTCACCGGGATGCGCGCGGTCACCGACCACTACCCAGGTGCAGAAGCGGTTGTCGCGGCCCTTTCTGCGGGCGCGGATCAGGGGCTGACAGCGGCCGGCGAATTCGACCTGACCGAACTCATTAACGCGGTGACCGAGGCGATCCGACGCGGGGAGATCGCACCCGAACAAGCCCAGCGCAGCGCCGAACGGCTCACCCCTCCTGCGCAAGAAACGGAAAACCCAGGCCGTGGATAGCCTGAAAACCCAGCGATAGTGCGGAAGTTAAAGACCTGAGAAAGTTCCTAGAAACGCTGGTCGGCCTATAGACTGTGCCTTATTGCTGGGTGCGGGCATCTTCACACGCTAGATGGAGCCGCACCCTGCCTATTAAGGAATCGAACTAGGAAGGTACGCCGTCATGGCGGCAGCTGCGAAAAAGAAGACTATAAAGCCGCGCCACAAGCGCCGCCGCTGGCCCCTGTTCGCCTGGGGACTCCTTATTCTCCTCGGCCTCGGCGGGGTCCTCTACGGAGTGGACTACGCCATGGGTGAGGGCAAGGTGCCCCGTGGCGTGACCGTGGGTGGGGTGGACATCGGCGGGCTGCCGAAGGACCAGGCGGAACAGCGCCTCGTCAATAACCTCGGCGACGTCGTGCGCCAGCCGGTGACCGTCAACGCGGGCAACATGTCCAGCATCGTCGACCCGCGCGACTCCGGCCTGCAGGTCGACTGGTCCAAGACCGTCGATCAAGCGGGGCAGCAGCCGCTGAACCCGATCACCCGCATCCGCAGCTTCTTCCAGACCCGCGAGGTCGGCATCGTCTCCCAGTTCCACGAGGGACCCCTCGCGACGACGCTGCGCCGCGTGACCGATGAGCTCACCCGCGAGCCAGAGAACGCGCACGTCTCCATCACGGAGAAGGGCAAGCCGAAGGTCGTCGCCGATAAGCCGGGACAGACCGTCAACCGAGACCTGGTCGACGCGCGGGTCCGGGAACACTGGCTGAACAAGGACCGCACCGTGCACGTCGACGCGGACGTCGTGAAGTCCAATATCCCGAAGTCTGCGGCAGAGGAGATGGTCGAGAAGGTCATCAAGCCGGCCACCAGCGGCGACGTCGTCTTCAAGGGACGGGACCACGTGGACGGCACCCTACGCCCGGAAGATATGGCGCATGTCGTCAGCTTCAACGAGAAGCCGGGCAAGGAGCCGGGCACGGGCACCTTCGAGCCGGTGTACTCCACTGAGGCGGCGAAGAAGATCCTGCAGCCGCAGCTCGCGGAGACCGAGGTGGAGTTCCGCAACGCGGGCTTCAATTTCAAGGGCCGCGACATTGAGGTCATCCCGCACCAGGACGGCGTGGAGATCGAGTGGGACAAGACCCTGGGCGACCTGGGCAAGAAGGTGCTGGATGTAAAGCACCGCGAGCACAAGGTCTTCTACGAGGACAAGAAGGCCGAGTACACGACCGAGGAGGCCGAGAAGGCCCACTTCGACGACGTGGTCAGCAGCTTCACGACCCACGGATTCAGCGCCTCCTCTGGCGTGAACATCCGCCGCGTCGCGGAGATGGTCGACGGGGCTATCGTCCTGCCGGGCGAGACCTTCAGCCTGAATGGCCACACCGGGCCGCGTGGCAAGGAACAGGGCTTCGTGGAGTCCGGCATCATCATCGACGGTCAGGCAGGCGAGGCCGTGGGTGGCGGCATCTCCCAGTTCGCCACCACGCTGTACAACGCCTCCTACTTTGCGGGCATGGAGGACGTGGCCCACACGCCGCACTCCTACTACATCTCCCGCTACCCGGCCGGCCGTGAGGCCACGGTCTTCGAGGGCGCGATCGACCTGCAGTTCAAGAACCCGTTTGATACCCCGGTGCTGATCGAGGCCTCGGCAGGCTCGGATAGCGTGACCGTGCGGATGCGCGGCGTGAAGCAGGTTGAGGTGGAGTCCATCGCGGGATCCCGCACCAACCCCACGAAGCCGGAGGTCCGCAAGGGCAAGGGCGATAAGTGCATCCCATCGGGTGGTGCGCCAGGCTTCACGGTCACGGATACCCGCGTGATCAAGGACCTGCGCGGCAAGGAGATCAAGCGCGAGACGCAGACCACGGTCTACGATCCGCAGCCGATCGTGCGCTGTAGCTAGCAGCGAAACAGTGATGGGCGCCCCGGGTGGGGCGCCCATTTTTTGTTCTCGCACGAGCGATGCGCTGTGGTGCGAGGGGCTGACCTTAGGAGTAGTTGGCCTCGTGGGGCGGGTGACCGCTGGCGATGGACACGCGGTTGAAGGCGTTGATCGTGATGATCGCCCACTCCAGGGCGGTGAACTTCTCCTCACCCAGGGTGCGTAGTGCCCGGTTCTGGACGTCCACCAGCTCCGGGCCGCTGATTGTTCCGGTGGTGCTGCGGCCGATGGTCAACGCCTCGGCGAGCTCGAGGGCGATGCGTTCTTCCTCGGCGTAGACCTCGGCATCCTGCCAGCTGGGCAGGAGGTCGAGTTTGAGCTCGGATACGCCCGCGCGCCGGGCGGCGGGGACGTGCACGCTCAGGCAGGCGGGGCAGCCGTTGAGCTGTGAGACGCGCACGTTGACCAGCTCGGTGAATGCGCGGCTGAGACCAGCGGCGCGTTCCGCGCGGCGGACGTGGCGGGTCACGCCGGCGAGTGCCTTATAAGTCTCGGGGTGGGTCTTGTCGAGGAATGGGCGTTCGGCGGGGCTCATGGCTTCCCTTCGGGGCTTGGGTTGGTTGTGGCTTGGGTTGGTGGACTGGGCTTCGTAATGGCGGAGGCTAGCGGAAAACACGAAGCCGGGTGGGAAGCCACAGTGATGTGGTTCCCACCCGGCTGGGTGGTGCTAGCGCGCGGCCGTTGTTGTGGTGTGTGGTGGCCGGTGCGCTAGGCGGACAGTTCCGTGATTAGAACTGGCCCTCCTCGGTGGAGCCCTTCAGAGCGGTGGTGGAGGAGTTCGGGTCGACGGTGGTTGCGATGGCGTCGAAGTAGCCTGCACCGACCTCGCGCTGGTGCTTGACGGCGGTGAAGCCGCGCTCCTCGGCAGCCTTGAACTCGCGGTTCTGCAGGTCGACGAATGCGGTCATCTGCTCGCGAGCGTAGCCGTAAGCCAGGTCGAACATGGAGTAGTTCAGGGCGTGGAAGCCAGCCAGGGTGATGAACTGGAACTTGAAGCCCATTGCGCCCAGCTCGTTCTGGAACTTGGCGATCTCGTCTGCCTCGAGGTGTGCGGACCAGTTGAAGGACGGGGAGCAGTTGTAGGCCAGCAGCTGGTCTGGGTGCTCCTCGCGGACTGCCTCGGCGAACTTCTTAGCCAGCTCGAGGTCCGGGGTGCCGGTCTCCATCCAGATGAGGTCAGCGTACGGAGCGTATGCCTTCGCACGAGCGATGCATGGCTCGATGCCGTTCTGGACGTTGTAGAAGCCCTCAGCGGTACGGCCGCCGGTCAGGAACGGCTTGTCGCGGTCATCGACGTCGGAGGTCAGCAGGGTTGCAGCCTCGGCGTCGGTACGTGCGACGACCAGGGTCGGGGTGTTAGCAACGTCAGCTGCCAGACGAGCAGCGTTCAGGGTACGAACGTGCTGCTGGGTCGGGATCAGGACCTTGCCGCCCAGGTGGCCACACTTCTTCTCGGAAGCGAGCTGGTCCTCCCAGTGGGAGCCAGCGGCGCCAGCCTTGATCATGGCCTTCTGCAGCTCGTAGACGTTCAGAGCGCCACCGAAGCCGGCCTCACCGTCAGCGACGATCGGGACGAGCCAGTTCTCGACGGAGTCGTCGCCCTCGACGCGAGCGATCTCGTCGGCACGCATCAGAGCGTTGTTGATGCGCTGAACAACGGTCGGCACGGAGTTTGCCGGGTACAGGGACTGGTCCGGGTAGGTGTGGCCAGAGAGGTTGGCGTCACCTGCGACCTGCCAACCGGAGAGGTAGACAGCCTTCAGGCCAGCGCGGACCTGCTGGACAGCCTGGTTACCGGTCAGTGCACCCAGAGCGTTGATGTAGGAGTCGTCGCCCTTGTTGACGGCCTCCCAGAGGATCTCAGCGCCGCGGCGTGCGAGGGTGTGCTCCTCGAGGACGTTGCCCTGGAGCTCTGCAACCTGCTCAGCGGTGTAGTCACGCTTGACCTGTGCCCAGCGCGGGTTCTCGTCCCAGTCCTTCTGGATTTCAGCTGCGGTACGTGGAGTTCCGACAGTCGACATGTGATGTCACTCCCTTTGTTGGTGGAGAATTGTGCCTAACAGTACGAACCTCTGAGGCCGTACGACGCTCAAGTCGGGCCGGTGATCCCGGTGTAAAACCTGGTTGAAGGGCTCGACCTTGTGTGTCACAGGCCACTCTACCAAAGCGTTCCTGCACGTCAACGGGTTGCGGGCGAGTGAATTGTGTGGGGGTACTCGCCCTTTTTGCAAAGTTTGCAAAGTTCTATCTGTTCAGATTTTTCCCGTTGTGGTGTGATTTGTCTCTCGTGCAGGGGTGATGCTGGGCGTTGAGCTCTTTCATCCGGGGGTAACTCGGGATATTGTTCAACGAAAATTTTTGCTTTTCGCCAGCGAACGGGGGTAGTCGCTGTTCGCTCGTCGGCCGGTTTGCCTCTTTCGTGATCGAGGTCACCTAATGTGGGAGGGGTAATACACATGGGAAACCGCAACATAAAGGAGTCGAATATGGCCCAGACTCAGCAGACCGAACGCGTCAGCGCTGGTGGCCTCCAGGTCGCCAAGGTTCTCTATGACTTCGTGAATAACGAGGTTCTTCCGAAGGCTGGTAAGTCCGGCGAGGAAAACCAGAAGAAGTTCTGGGATGGCTTCGGCGAGATCGTCGAGAAGTTCACCCCGCGCAACAAGGAGCTGCTGGCCAAGCGCGATGAGCTGCAGGCCAAGCTCGACCAGTGGTACACCGACCACAAGGGTGCTCAGGATCCGAAGGAATATGAGGCCTTCCTCCGCGAGATCGGCTACCTGGTTGACGAGCCGGGCGAGTTCGAGATCGCGACCCAGAACATTGATAGCGAGATCGCAGAGACCGCCGGCCCGCAGCTGGTCGTCCCGATCCTCAACGCCCGCTTCGCTCTGAACGCGGCGAACGCTCGCTGGGGCTCCCTGTACGACGCCCTCTACGGCACCGATGCCATCTCTGAGGAGAATGGCCAGGAAAAGGGCAGCGGCTACAACAAGGTTCGCGGCGACAAGGTCATCGAGTGGGGTCGTGAGTTCCTGGACCGCGTCATCCCGCTGGAGTCCGGCTCCCACAAGGACGTCACCGCCTACGCCGTGACCTCCGGTCAGATCACCGGTGAGATCGACGGCGAGCAGGTCAACCTGCGCAACCCGGAGGTCTACGCAGGCTACGCCGGCGAGGAGTCCAACCCGTCCGGCATCCTGGTCCGCAACAACGGCCTGTACTTCGAGATCCAGATCGATCCGGAATCCCCGATCGGCAAGACCGACAAGGCCGGCGTGAAGGACATCCTCATGGAGTCCGCCATCACCACGATCATGGACTTCGAGGACTCCGTCGCAGCCGTCGACGCCACCGACAAGACCCTGGGCTACCGCAACTGGCTCGGCCTGAACGTCGGCGACCTCTCCGAGGAAGTTGAGAAGAACGGCAAGACCTTCTCCCGTACCCTCAACGAGGACCGCTACTACACCGCCAAGGACGGCTCCGAGCTGCGCCTGCAGGGCCGTTCCCTGCTGTTCGTCCGTAACGTTGGCCACCTGATGCAGAACCCGGCGATCCTGGATGCCAACGGTGAGGAGATCTTCGAGGGCATCATGGATGCCGTCATCACCTCCGCGGCCGCGATCGAGGGCCTGAACAAGGAGAACGCGCACCGCAACTCCCGTACCGGCTCCATCTACATCGTGAAGCCGAAGCAGCACGGCCCGGAGGAGGTTGCCTTCACCAACGAGCTGTTCGCAGCGGTGGAGGACCTGCTGGACCTGCCTCGCTTCACTCTGAAGGTTGGTGTGATGGATGAGGAGCGCCGCACCACCGCCAACCTGGATGCCTGCATCGCCGAGGTTAAGGAGCGCCTGGCGTTTATTAACACCGGCTTCCTGGACCGCACCGGTGACGAGATCCACACTTCCATGCTGGCCGGCCCGATGGTTCGCAAGGCGGACCTGCAGACCGCGCCGTGGAAGATCGCTTATGAGGACAACAATGTCGACGCTGGCCTGGAGCATGGTCTGCCGGGCAAGGCGCAGATCGGTAAGGGCATGTGGGCCAAGACCGACCTGATGGCGGATATGTTGGCCCAGAAGATTGGTCAGCCGAAGGAGGGTGCATCCACCGCGTGGGTTCCGTCCCCGACTGGTGCGACGCTGCACGCGACCCACTACCACGAGGTGGATGTTTTCGAGGTGCAGGACAAGCTGCGCACCGAGGGTCGTCGCGAGACCTTGGGCGACATCCTGACCCTGCCGGTGGCCGAGTCCGCTGATTGGTCTGCTGAGGAGATTGCCGAGGAGATCGACAACAACTCCCAGTCCATCCTGGGTTATGTGGTCCGCTGGGTGGAGCAGGGTGTTGGTTGCTCCAAGATCCCGGACATCCACGACATCGACCTGATGGAGGACCGCGCGACCTGCCGCATTAACTCCCAGCACCTGGCCAACTGGCTCAAGCACGGCGTGGTGACCGAGGAGCAGGTTCTCGATTCCCTGCAGCGCATGGCCGCGAAGGTCGACCAGCAGAACGCTGGGGACGCTGCCTACCGCGACATGGCGCCGAACTTCGACGACTCTGTGGCCTTCCAGGCCGCAAAGGACCTGGTCTTTAAGGGTCTGGAGCAGCCGGCCGGTTACACCGAGCCGATCCTGCACGCCCGTCGTTTGGAGTTTAAGGCTAAAAACGGCATCGCCTAATTAGTTAAATCTAGGGGTGCTGGTTCTCGCGAACCTCAGCAAGCTAGGTCCCGTCTCTGAGGCTGTTAACGCAGCCTTGGGGCGGGACCTTTCTTTTCGACTGCTGCAGGGTAGGCACTGGTTAAAGGTTCGGGCTACTTGTTATGGGCGTAGCGACGGGCTTTAGCCCGATTGCCACAGTCCTTCATCGAGCACCACTGCCTACGCAGGCCGTTAGAGCGATCTTCGAAGAGAATTCCACAACGCTCGTGGCCGCATATCTTCAATCGCTGCCGGTCTTTAGTTCCGAAAAGTGCAACCGCATCGGCAGCGACAAAACCTAATGCCTGCTCCAGCTCAAGATTCTTTGCCAGCGTTTTCCTCGGATCAGACTCTTCACTGTGAAGCGGATGTGGAGAGAAGGACTGAGCGTCCAACTGAAGTAAAGGCCGCCTAGCGGACCATTCGTTGAGTACATCGATTCTGGAGTTTAACTCGAATGAGGAGAGCGTATTCATGCCGAGGCTATGCTCTGCCAAGAATAGAACTGCCTCGCGTATCGCCGTAACGCTTGCCTGATCAATCGGCGTTGGAGCCTCCACAAGCTCAGGAAGTTCACCGGCCCATGACGTTGCCCGGCGAGCTTGGTTAAGCCAGCTGGCGAAGTCAGAACGATCGTGTAGAAGGTCGACCGTAGGGTGCAGCGGATCTTTACGGCGCCGAAGCGTATTCGCAAAGTCAAGAGCGGGCCGCTCGCCATAAAACACAAAAGGAAGGTGGTGCAGCTGGTCTGTGGATGAAGTGCTCATAAAATCTAGAGTACCCCTTGAACTAACCCCCTCAGGGGGTTAGTGTTGGAGTATGACACGTCGCACACTCCCTTTAGCTTTGTATGCGTTCCCGTTGGTGGCTGGGTTTATGCTGCCGAACCTCGCAACACCGCTGATGGAACTGTGGCGTGCGGATATTGGCTTCTCTGCAGGGACATTGACGCTCATCTTCATCATGTACCTTGGAGGGCTCGCGCCAGCCTTCCTGCTAGCGCCGGGGCTCAGCGATAGCTGGGGAAGGAAACGTACGCAGCAAGTGGCTGTGGTGCTCGGTATTGTTTCGTGTCTCTTATACGTCTTAGCGGACAGCATTCCAGTACTGCTACTGGCTCGGATCCTTACGGGTCTGTGCTCCGGAACTCTCTTGGTGCTAGGGCCATCTGCTGTGCAAGGTATGGCTAGTGAGGATGAATCCTCTAAAGCTACGCTCACGGCCACGTTAGGTATCGCAATAGGGTTGGCGGGCGGACCCCTGTTTGCAGGAGTGGTTGCGCAGTTGGCTCCATGGCCAACGAAGACGGTTTTCGTTCTTATGGCTCTCCTTCTCGCAATATCGCTGGTAGTGGTCGGAACAGAGCCGGAGACGGAGCGTAAGCCCAGGCGAGACTTGTTGCCTCACAAGGGGCTGGGGAGGAGAGACAACCGCGTTGTTATTGCTGGTCTCGGAGCTTTTGGCCCGGGAATGACGGCTGCTGGAATAGTTTTGGCGCTATCCCCAACACTTCTCAACGGAATTAGCGAAACGAGCGGTCCCCTGGGCGCTGGCCTGATTGCGGGAGGTATGTATGCGGTTAGCCCGATCGCACAAAGTGTAGTCCGTCGACTCCACAGCCTTGCGCACATTAGGCTCTCTCTGGTGCTAATCGCGTTGGCGATGTGCAGCTTTGGCATAGCAATGACGCAACAGAGCGTATGGATCCTGCTTCTAAGCGCGGTGCTTATAGGTGCCGGGCAAGGGATTAGTAATTTGGGCAGCTTTGGGCTCATCCACCAAGAGGTCCACGAAGAATCGGTGCCTGGAGCAACGGCACTTTTGAGTTTGGGTACGTATGTCGCTGCGAGTGTTGTCCCTCTGGCAGGTGGATATCTCATCGATCTAACCGGGTTGCCGGTTGCAAGCCTCTGCATGGCGTTGGGGGTGATCCTAATGGTCGCGGTGGGGTCCGTGTTTGCCCGGCAGAGCTATATTGACCAAACAAGGACTACCTAAAAATGAAGATTGGCATTGTAGGGGCAGGAATTGCTGGTCTTGCGCTGGCTAATCTCTTGGATCCTGGAAGATACGAGATTCAGCTGATTGGCAGTGCCGAATCGCTGGAGCCGATTGGCGCTGGTTTCACTTTGCAGCTGAACGGGCGCGAAGTGTTGAGAAGAATATTTCAAGAACATAAGTCTGTCAGAGAAGCAGAGCTGGTAAACACCATATCCACCAATCACGCCACGTCGCGGCCACTCCCAGAGGTCAAAATGGATATTAAGTTGACTCGGAACATGACTTTTCGTACGGCTTCAGATTTTGATTCCGACAGAGACTGTGGTGCTAGCGCGAATTACTTAAAATTTGCTGCAGATAAGGCTGCGGTAAAGAGCGTTGATCGCGCGACCCAGACCCATGGTGGCAATGGATTTGCGGGGGATTATCGCGTCTCAGAATTTTTTGGCCGATCCGTTTGTTTCGAGCGGAACCTGTGAGTGAGGAGATGATTCTGAATTATGTAGCCAGCAATATTCTCGGTATGTGACGATCTTGCTAGATGTTTTCTGAAAAGGAGTATTTTACAATGATTTCTAGTTCCACTAACTCTCAAGGTGCCGAGCGCGTAACAGCCGGCGGTCTTCAGGTCGCCAAGACTCTCTACGACTTTGTTAACACTGAGCTACTTCCCGTCATCGGGAAGGATTCCGCCGAGGAGCAGGAGAAGTTCTGGAATGGCTTCGGCAAGATCGTCGAGGAGTACACCCCGCGCAACCGCGAGCTGCTGAACACTCGCGACGAGCTGCAGAAGAAGATGGACGCCTGGTATGCCGACCACAAGGGTGCTCAGGATCCGGAGGAGTACGAGGCCTTCCTCCGTGAGATCGGCTACCTGGTCGACGAGCCGGGCGACTTCGAGATCGCGACCCAGAACATTGATAGCGAGATCGCAGAGACCGCCGGCCCACAGTTGGTTATTTCGGCGTTGAACGCCCGCTTCGCGCTGAACGCAGCGAATGCCCGCTGGGGTTCCCTGTACGACGCCCTCTACGGCACCGACGCCATCTCCGAGGAAAACGGCCAGGAGAAGGGTAGCGGCTACAACAAGGTTCGCGGCGACAAGGTCATCGAGTGGGGTCGTGAGTTCCTGGACCGCGTTGTACCGCTGGAATCCGGCTCTCACAAGGACGTCACCAAGTACTCCGTCGCTGCCGGCCAGCTGACCGCCACCATCGTCGGCAACGATGTGCATCTGCGCAACCCGGAGGTCTACGCAGGCTTCGGCGGTGACAAGGCCAACCCGACTGACATCCTGCTGTACAACAATGGCCTGTACATCGACATCCAGATCGACCCGGAGTCCCCGATCGGCAAGACCGACAAGGCCGGCGTGAAGGACCTGAACCTCGAATCCGCAGTGACGACAATTATCGATTTTGAAGACTCAGTGGCAGCTGTGGACGCAGAGGATAAAACTCTGGGTTATCGCAACTGGCTTGGGCTAAATGTTGGTAATCTGACAAAAACTATTACCAAGTCGGGGCGAACCTTCACCCGTAAGCTCAATGAGGATCGTGTGTTTACCTCCCGTGATGGTGAGGAGCTGCGTCTGCACGGCCGTTCTCTGCTGTTCGTCCGTAACGTTGGCCACCTGATGCAGAACCCGGCGATCCTGGATGCCAACGGGGAGGAGATCTTCGAGGGCATTATGGATGCCGTCATCACCTCGGCTGCTGCGATTCCGGGTCTGGATGAGAATAACCCGCTGCGTAACTCCCGTAATGGTTCGATTTACATTGTGAAGCCGAAGCAGCACGGCCCGGAGGAGGTTGCTTTCACCAACGAGCTGTTCGCAGCGGTGGAGGACCTGCTGGACCTGCCTCGCTTTACTCTGAAGGTCGGTGTGATGGATGAGGAGCGTCGCACTACCGCCAACCTGGATGCCTGCATCGCCGAGGTTAAGGAGCGCCTGGCGTTTATTAACACCGGCTTCCTGGACCGCACCGGTGATGAGATCCACACTTCCATGCTGGCCGGCCCGATGGTTCGCAAGGCGGACCTGCAGACCGCGCCGTGGAAGATCGCTTATGAGGACAACAATGTCGACGCTGGTCTGGAGCATGGTCTGCCGGGCAAGGCGCAGATCGGTAAGGGCATGTGGGCCAAGACCGACCTGATGGCGGATATGTT
>NZ_JASONC010000076.1:0-301 GCF_030217065.1 Corynebacterium sp. UMB4614 | reverse complement strand
GCTGGTGTTGGCATTGATCAATGCCGAAGAACAGACCACGCTGCCACTGCGGCGGCGAGATGAAACGCAACGGTAAGACCTCCGCCAACCGCACCCGGTGGCGGTGCAAAATCTGCGGCGCTTCCACCACCAAGCAGCGCCCCGATATCACCAACTCCGCAGCCTTCGCAGCATTTATCACCCACCTCACAACCGGTGCGAGCTTGGAAACCGCTGCCGCCGAAGCAGGGTGTCATCCGCGTACCCTGCAACGCCGGTTTGAACACTTCTGGCTAGTTGATGTCCCCGATCCCACGATCGG
>NZ_JASONC010000075.1:0-302 GCF_030217065.1 Corynebacterium sp. UMB4614 | reverse complement strand
CGCCCCAATCTGGTGGTTTCCGGCGCGTCAGCCTGGGAAGAAGATCGCTGGAAAGTGATTCGCATTGGTGATGTGGTGTTTGATGTGGTTAAACCTTGTAGCCGCTGTATTTTCACCACCGTCAGCCCAGAAAAAGGGCAAAAACATCCGGCAGGCGAACCATTAAAAACGCTGCAATCTTTCCGTACTGCCCAGGATAACGGCGATGTCGATTTTGGTCAGAATTTAATTGTCCGTAATAGCGGCGTGATTCGCGTTGGCGATGAGGTAGAAATTCTGGCAACGGCTCCGGCTAAAATTTA
>NZ_JASONC010000074.1:0-303 GCF_030217065.1 Corynebacterium sp. UMB4614 | reverse complement strand
ACGCTTTAGCTTGGCTGCTAAGTCTTTTCCTAAATAGCCTTCATCTCCTAAAAGATAATGGTTAATTGGATGAGCATTGATCATCAATTCTACCGTCTCTTTTGCATCATGTACCGACGCCTTAGTAACTGCGTAGTCAAGCAGATAGCCATCATCACTCACTATTGCGTGGACTTTGAAGCCATAATAGTAGATTTTTTTCGTCGCTTTATAACCAATATCGGCTATGCCACGGAAGATCTTAACGTGATAATTGCGAACAGGCTGACAAACTGGAATCGGAAAACTGTCGATAATCAATAA
>NZ_JASONC010000073.1:0-312 GCF_030217065.1 Corynebacterium sp. UMB4614 | reverse complement strand
TCTTGGACACAACGCCATCGTGAAGAGGGACAATGGGGGCTGATGTCGAAAAAGGAACGAGAAGAACGTGCTCGCATCCCCACCCGAGCAGCCCTTGAAAAATCTTTGCCGGATGATCCATCTGAACTGAAAGAACAGATGGCCAAGCTGCTGGTCGAGAAAGCTGTATTGGAAAAGGAGCTGGAGCTTGTAAAAAAAAGACGTCAGCGTCATCCCAGGTCAGCTCAGTAATAGACAAAAGACCGCAGTGGTTGACGCGCTACGCCCTGACTTCCCCTTGCCGATGCTGCTCGCCTCTATCGGCCTTGCACA
>NZ_JASONC010000072.1:0-322 GCF_030217065.1 Corynebacterium sp. UMB4614 | reverse complement strand
AAAATAGCACATGTATTATTGTTCACGGCTGCTATTAAGTCGTTTATATCATTAAAATCGACGTATTTAAAGCCCACAGGTAGTGGTTTAAATGCAGTATGCATGTCTTCTTGACCGGTCGCTGTTAAACTGGCCAAAGTTCTACCATGGAAAGATTGGTTCATGGAAATAATTTCAAAAGCATCGGGACCCTTCATTTCAGTCCCCCATTTACGGGCTAGTTTAATGGCTGCTTCATTGGCTTCTGTACCCGAATTAGCGAAAAAAGTCTTGTCAAGATTTGATACTTCACTTAATTTTTCAGCTAGTTTGATCCCATTTT
>NZ_JASONC010000071.1:0-326 GCF_030217065.1 Corynebacterium sp. UMB4614 | reverse complement strand
GCGATTGAGGTTTATAAGCGCACTCAGTCGGTGACGAAGACGACCCGGCAGCTGGGGTATCCGGGGAGATGGACGCTGTACAAATGGTTGCGTGAACCCACCACTCCAGGTAGACCGCGTAAGCAGGCGAAAACCTTGACGCGTTACCCGTTTGAGGTCAAGCTTCGTGCTGTCGAACTTTTCAGCTCCGGCTGGAGCCCAGCTGACATCGCTCAAGAATGTGGGCTGAGGTCAAAAATGAGCGTCTATTCTTGGACACAACGCCATCGTGAAGAGGGACAATGGGGGCTGATGTCGAAAAAGGAACGAGAAGAACGTGCTCGCAT
>NZ_JASONC010000070.1:0-332 GCF_030217065.1 Corynebacterium sp. UMB4614 | reverse complement strand
ACCGATGCGGTGTTAGACGAGGTCATGATCTGGCAAAACCGCCAGCTCGACGAGTTTTACCCGGTGATCTTCCTCGACGCGCTACGCGTGAAAATCCGTGACGGGCACCGCGTGGTCAATAAGGCCTGCTATATGGCGGTTGGTGTCGACATGGACGGCATCAAGCACATCCTGGGATTGTGGATCGCTGAAAATGAAGGTGCCGCATTCTGGGCATCGGTGTGCGCGGATCTGGCCAACCGCGGTGTCCAGGACGTGTTCATTGTCTGCTGCGACGGGCTCAAAGGCTTGCCGGAAGCCGTGGAAGCCACCTGGCCGAATTCCATGGTGCA
>NZ_JASONC010000069.1:0-338 GCF_030217065.1 Corynebacterium sp. UMB4614 | reverse complement strand
GATGCTGGACATGGTGAATATTCTCACTGGCTTTATGCGTGATGTAGTAATAGTTAGAAGTAGTTACCAGGCAGGAAATCTCACGATCACATTCTTGATCAGGCAATGTCGTTATTTCTTTAACTCCGCCTTGTCCAGCCTTAGTTCGTATTATGTAATGACAGTTAGGCAGGCGATTGCAGTTTTCAATCATATTGAAACTAGTGTAGCCACGATCCATTGTTACAATATATGGACCACAATTCAAAGCTTTAAGCATTTGAACAGCCGCTTTGCGTTCATCCATTTCTGATTTAGGCTGAAAAATACAATCCTGGTAGGTATTATTCAATAGATCA